>JBJTHX010000153.1:0-14628 GCA_046094745.1 Planctomycetia bacterium | reverse complement strand
GTGTTCCTCCTGGCCAACGTGATCACGAGACGGCCGCAGGCCGACGACGTGGCCGTCGCGGCCGCAGCGGAGAAACTGCAGACCCGCGAGGGAACGGTCGATGCCGACCAGCTCGCCCGCCAGGGTCCCGGCTACCCGCTGCTCTTTCTGCTGCCGCAGATCTCGACGCAGCGGTTGTTCACACCCGATCCGGCGGGGGCCGACGAGCCAGGCGGCGGCCGCCGCCTGGTCCACGAGACCACCGCCCGGGTGATGGCGATCGTCTCGCAACTGGCCATCGTCGTCGGCATGATCCTGATCGGCTGGCGGCACTTCGAGAGCCCGCGGCTGGGCATCGCAGCGGCGGTCCTCTACCTGCTCCTGCCGTACACGGCCACCATGACCGGCCGCGTGGACCATGCGCTCCCCGGCGCGCTGATCGTCTGGGCAGTGGCGGCCTACCGGCGGCCGTTCACCGCCGGGGCCCTGATCGGGCTGGCCATCGGGACCATCTAGTATCCCGTGTTCCTGCTGCCGCTGTGGTGCAGCTTCTACTGGGAGCGGGGCGCGCGGCGGTTCGCCCTCGGTGTGGCCGCGGCCCTGGCCGCGCTCGTGCTCGGGCTGTGGTTCACCTCGCCCGACGCCGGGGTGTTCGTGGGCCAGTTGCGGCAGATGTTCGGGTGGATCATGCCCAACAAGGTGGCCCTGGAGGGCTTCTGGGCCCTGCCCGGCCACGACGCCGTCTTTCGACTGCCCGTGCTGGCCGCCTTCATCGCCCTGATCACGACGCTGGCGATCTGGCCGGCCCCGAAGCACCTCGGCACGCTGATGAGCTGCACGGCGGCGGTCCTGCTGGCCAGCCAATTCTGGAAGGCGCACAACGGCGGCCTGTTCATGGCCTGGTACCTGCCGGTGCTCCTGCTCGTCGTGTTCCGGCCGAACCTGGAGAACCGCGTGGCGATGCTCGTGCTGGAGGCCGACTGGTTCCCGAAGCGCCGCCGCGTCGAGCCGGCCGCCGACCGCGCGGCCTGAACGGCTAGTTTCCGCGGCGCGGGTCGTAGCCGGGCGGCGGCGACTGCGACGTGGCCAGCCAGGCCCGCCAGGCCGGCGCATCCCACTCGAAGTTCTTGCCCGTCAGCGTGATCAGGGCCTCGAGCACGCGGTCGTGCTTGGCGACGACCGTCGCCTTCTTCGGCCCGCCACCCCTCGAAAGGCCGCCACCGGCGGGCGTGAAGGCCGCCGTCATCGAGCCCGCGTTGGTGCCGTCGCCCTGCACGACCACGTGCGTGGTCTGGAGCGCGTCGATCAGCGGCCCGACCGCGGAGGCCACGCCCAGCCGACCAAGCGCCTCGGCCGCGCGGTTGACCCGGGCGTTGTCGGGCCCGTGGAGCGCCGCCACCGCCGCGGGCACCGCCAGGTGCGGCCCGATCACGACGAGCCGCTCCGCGGCCGCGATCCGCATCTCCTCGTCGGCGTGATCGATCGCCGTGGCGACGAGCGTCGCCACCGCGTCGGGCGAGCGGATGCGGGAGAGCGCCTCGACGTACCAGCCGCGAACCTGGCGGACCGGCTCCTTGCCAAGACCCGCGGCGAGCGCCGGCACCGCCGCCGGATCGGAGATCCCGCGGATCTCCGCGGCGGTGCGGTCGGCCGTCGCCGGCTCGTCGAGCTGGCGGCGCAGCCGCTCGAGCCGGCCGGTCCACTCCTTGCGGGAGCGATCCTCCTTTTCGGCACGTCCGAGGAGTTCGATCTCCTGCACGGTCCGCCAGCCGCCGCGATGCCGCACGAAGCCGCGCTCGGCCATCAACTCGTGCGGCGGCCGCGGCGCGGCGGCCGGCTCGGCAACCGCCATGCCGGCGAGACCGACGATCACGAGCGACGCGAAACGCAGCGGCACGAACGCCTCCTTCCGGCAAACCCTCTCCAGTATCTATCGACCAGCCCGGTGGTGCCTCCTTGAGCCCCGCCGCCCAGGGAATCACAAGGGCTTTGTGGCATCGTGGATCAGCCCCACGTAGAAGGAAGCGAAGCGGAACACGATCAGGGCGACGAGGCCGGCCACCGCCGCCCAGGCCAGGAAACCGATGGCCCCGACCGCCGCCGCGAAGCCCGCCCGGGCCTCCTCGTCGAGCCGGCCGGCGAGCCGCTCGAGTGTCTCGGCCGTGGTTCCGGTGAGTTCCCCGACGCCCACGGCCTCGAGCACGGTCCGCGGGAGCCGGCCGTCGGCGGCGAGCGCCTCCTGGAGCGTGGCCGCCTGTCGCAGCCGGGCCTCGACCCGGCGCGGGTCGATCCGCAGGCCGGGCGCCGCCGACGAGGCGAGGGCGACCAGCCGGCCGGCATCGAGGCCCGCATGGCTCGCGACGCCGGCCGCCCGACACCACGCCGCCGCCTCGGCGGACCGCACCGCCGGCCCGAGGATCGGAATCCGGCCGCCGATGGCATGGGCGAGACCGCGATCGCTCCAACTGCGGGCCACCAGCGGCGCTGCCAACGCCGCCAGACCCACGAGGCCGCCAACCGCCGCCATGAACCAGATCGCCCCGACCTTCCCCGTGAGTCCCAGGCCGAGGATGTCGACCGGCCGGCCATCGAGGTCGGTGATCGCGCCGTTGACCAGGATCAGCACGACGACCACCGCCAGCGCCGCGACGAGCCGCAGCGCCGGTCCGGCCAACGCGGCCCGCAGCGCCCGCCGCCCGCGGATGGACTGCTCGAGCGTCGCCGCGATGTCGCGGAGGGCCTCGGCATCACGGCCACCGGCGTCACCCGCCGCGACGAGCGCCCGCACCAGCGGCGGAAACGCAGTGCCCGCCCGCGCCAGCGCCGTCGCCAGCGACTCCCCGCCGGCGAGGCCCGCCGCCCCGGCGTCGAGCGCGGGCCGCCACCGTGCCGGTGCACGGGCGGACTCCCCGGCCCACGCCCGCCGCAGGTCGATGCACGCCGCCAGCGCGGTGCCGAGCCGGCCGAGAAGATCGGCCAGCACGCGATCGGGCAATCGTCCTCCGCCGCTCATCGCCCGCTCCATGCTCTCGCGGGTTCACCGCCGACGCCGGGACTCGACACTAACACACGACCGCCCCATCTGGTACAACCGTCGCGACGAGTCGTCGCGCCCTCCCCCGCCGCCCCATGAAAGCCCACTGGCAGTCCGTCGCGATCGTGGGCGTGGGTCTGATCGGCGGCTCGATTGGCAAGGCGATCAAGGCCCGGCGGCTCGCCGACCGCATCGTCGGCGTGAGCCGCTCCGCCGCGAGCGCCGATGACGCCCGGCGGTCCGGGGCCGTGACCGCGGCGGGCACCGACCTGGCCGCCGCCGTCGCCACCGCCGACCTCGTCGTCGTCGCCGCGGGCGTGGCCGCGATCCCGGATCTGCTCGAAGAGATCGACGCCGCGGTCGAGCCCGGCACGCTGATCGTCGATGCCGGAAGCACGAAGACGCGGATCGTGTCGGCCTGGGAACGCCAACGCCGATCGCGGCGCGGGCGGTTCGTCGGCGGCCATCCGCTGGCCGGCAGTCACCGGCGCGGCCCGGACGCGGCGGACGGCAACCTGTTCGCCGGGCGGATCGCGATCGTCACGCCGGCGACCCGCACGCCTCCCGGTGACGTGGCCGACGCCGGGGGGTTCTGGGCGGCCCTCGGGGCGACCGTGTTCGTGATGTCGCCGAAGGAGCACGACCGGATCCTCGCGGTCACCAGCCACGCGCCGCACATGATCGCCGCCGCCGTCGCCGCCGCCACCCCGCCGGCGCTCCGCCGGTTCACGGCCGGCGGCTGGCGGGACGCCACGCGGATCGCGGCCGGCGACCCCGAACTGTGGGCCGACATCATTCTCGACAATCCGGGAAACGTGGCCGACGCCCTGCGGCGGGTGGCCGGCGAGACGGAGAAGATGCTGGCGGCCATCGAGGCCGGCGACCGCCGCCGGCTCGTCGCCGTGCTGCGCCGCGGCAAGGAGGCGCGCGATGCTGTGGGAAGTTGACGTCCATCCCCGTGATGCCGACGGCGACCATGCGGCCCGGGCCGTCGTGGCCGGCGCCGTCGAACTGGGCATTCCGGGCTGCGAGCGGGCCCGCACGGCCGCCGGCTGGCTCATCGAGGGCGACCTGTCGCGGGCCGACGTGGAGCGGCTCGCCGCGGCGGTGCTCGTCGATCCGGTCGTCGAGTCGTTCACCGCGGCCGAGGCCGGCGACGCGGCGCTCGTGGCGGGCCGCGACGGCCTGTCGACGGTCGTGCACGTGCTGCCGCGACCCGGCGTCACCGATCCCTCGGCCCAGACCGCCCACGAGGCGTTCGCGGTGCTGGGCCTGCGACCGGCGGCGGTCCGCAGCGTGCGGAAGTACTGGCTGCCCCGTCTCCCCGACGCGGACGCCGCGCGGCTGGCCTGGAAACTGCTCGCCAGCGAGGCGATCCACGACGTCGTGATCGGGCCGCTGCCGCTGCGGACGCTCGCCGGCGGACGTCCCTGGCAGTTCCGTGAGGAGACGGTCGTCCTCGAGGGGCTCGACGACCCGGCGCTCGCGGCCCTGAGCCGCGAGAAGTGCCTCGCGCTCACGGTCCGGGAATTGCACGCCGTCCGCGACCACTACCGCCGGCTCGGCCGCCCGCCCCGCGAGATCGAGCTCGAGACGATCGCCCAGACCTGGAGCGAACACTGCTGCCACAAGACGCTCGGCAGCGCGGTCGACCACACGGGTCCGGCGGGCAGCGTCTCCTACGACAACCTCCTCAAGGAGACGGTCTTCGCCGCCACCCGGTCGATCCGGGCCGCGCTCGGCGCCGCCGATTGGTGCGTCAGCGTGTTCCGCGACAACTCGGGCGTGGTGCGGTTCGACGGCGACCATGACGTGTGCATCAAGGTGGAAACCCACAACCACCCCTCCGCGATCGAGCCCTACGGCGGCGCGGCCACGGGCCTCGGCGGCGTGATCCGCGACGTGCTCGGCACCGGCCTGGGCGCCAAGCCGATCGCCAACCTCGACGTGTTCTGCGTCGGTCCGCCCGACACGCCCGCCGCCGACCTGCCACCGGGCGTGATCCATCCGCGGCGGCTGTTGGCCGGCGTCGTGGCCGGCGTCCGCGACTACGGCAACCGGATGGGCATCCCCACGATCGCCGGCGCGGTCGCCTTCGACCCGGGCTACCTCGGCAACCCGCTGGTCTTCTGCGGCACCGTCGGCATCATGCCCCGCGGCAACGCCGAGGCGGCCGTGCACCCGGGCGACCTCGTCGTCGTCGCCGGCGGCCGCACCGGCCGCGACGGCATCCATGGGGCCACGTTCTCGAGCATCGAGCTGTCGAGCGCGAGCGAAAGCCAGTCGGGGGGCGCCGTGCAGATCGGCCACGCGATCAACGAGAAGATGCTCACCGATTTCGTCCTCAAAGCCTCCCGCCGCCAGCTCTTCCACGCGATCACCGACTGCGGGGCCGGCGGCCTCTCGAGCGCCGTCGGCGAGATGGCCGCGACGCTCGGCGCCAAGGTGCAGCTCGAGCGGGCGCCGCTGAAATACGCCGGACTCTCGGCCACGGAGGTCTGGATCTCGGAGGCCCAGGAGCGGATGGTGCTCGCCGTGCCGCCGGGATCGTGGGCCGAACTGGCGGAGGTCGCGGCGGCCGAGGGGGTCGAGGCGACGGCGATCGGCACGTTCACCGGCTCGGCGCGGCTCGTGCTCCGCTGGCACGATCAGGTGGCCGGCGAGCTCGACTGCCACTTCCTTCACGAGGGCCGGCCGAAGCAGCGGCTTCAGTCGTCGTTCGTCCGGACGGCCGACCCACCGGCCGTGTGGCGGGCGGACACGGCGGCGGCCGGCACGGTCGCGGCCCGCCTGCTTGAACTCCTCGCGCTGCCCGACGTGGCGAGCAAGGAGTGGATCATCCGCCAATACGACCACGAGGTGCAGGGCTGCTCGGTGGTCAAGCCGCTGCTCGGTCCGGGGGCGGGACCGGCCGACGGCACCGTGGTCCGCGGCGTGCTCGGCCGCGACCGCGGCATCGTGCTCGGCGTCGGCCTCAGGCACCGGCTCGGCCCGGCCGACCCCTACCAGATGGCCGCCGGCGGCATCGTCGAGGCAATCGCCAACGTGGTGGCCGCCGGCGCCGACCCCGACCGCATCGCCCTGCTCGACAACTTCTGCTGGGGCGACACCCGCCGCGCGGAGTCGCTGGGCACGCTCGTCGAGGCCTGCCGCGGCTGCCACGACATGGCCGTCGCCTTCGCCGCCCCGTTCGTGAGCGGCAAGGACAGCCTCAACAACGTGTTCGCCTGGACCGACGCCTCGGGCACGGCCCGCGAGATCTCGATCCCGCCCACGCTGCTGGCCACGGCGCTGGGCCAGGTGGACGACGTCCGCCGGTGCCTCACGCCCGACCTCAAGGCGGTGGGCGACCGGCTCGCCGTCGTGGGCCGGTCGAGAGCCGACGTGCGCGGCAGCCAACTGGAGCTCACCGGCGCCGTCCGCGGCGGCCGGTTGCCGACGGTGGATGCCGCCGCCTGCCTGGCCGCCTGCCGGGCCGTGGCTGCCGCGCACCGCGCGGGCCTGCTCGCCGCCTGCCACGACTGCTCCGACGGCGGCCTGGCGGTGGCGGTCGCCGAGATGGCGATCGCCGGCCGCGCGGGCGCGCGGCTCGACCTGGCGGCAGTGCCCTGCGAGTCCGACGCCGCCGGGCACGACCTGTCCATCGCCTTCGGCGAGACGCCCGGCCGGTTCGTCTGCGCGGTGCCCGCCGACCGCGCGGAAGCGTTCGCGGCCGCGATGGGAGACGTGCCGTGGGCCTGGATCGGCACGGTGACCGCCGAGTCGACGCTCGAGGTCCTGACCTCTGCCGGCGGCGTTGAACGCATCGACGTCGACCGGCTCGCCCGCGCCTGGCGCCGGGAGGAGGGCTGACATGCTCGCGCCCCGCGCCCTGGTCCTCCGGGCCCCCGGCACCAACTGCGACCATGAGACCGCATACGCCTTCGAGCGGGCCGGCGGCCTCGCCCGGCGGATGCACGTGCGGGCCCTCGCGGCGCGGCCGGCGGCGGCCGACGACTTCCAGATCCTCTGCATCCCCGGTGGCTTTTCCTACGGCGACGACATCGCCAGCGGCCGGATCTTCGCCCTCGAGATCCGCACGCGGCTGGCCGACGCGCTGGTGCGGTTCCGCGACCGTGGCGGCCTCGTGCTCGGCATCTGCAACGGGTTCCAGGTGCTCCTGCAGACGGGACTCCTCCTGGCCGACGCCGCGAGCGGGGCCCCGCTCGCCTCGCTGGCCCACAACCGCTCGGGGCAGTTCGTCGATCGCTGGGTCCATCTCCGCGCGGTTCCGGGCCGCTGCGTCTTCCTGCACGGCATGGCCGCGTTCGAGCTGCCGGTGGCCCACGGCGAGGGACGGTTCGTGACCCGCTCCCCCGCCGACTTCGCGGCCCTCGACACGGCCGGACAACTCGTGCTTCGCTACGCGGCCGATGCCCGCGGCACGAGCACGAATCCCAACGGCGCCGAGGGCGACGTGGCCGGGGCCTGCGACGCCAGCGGCCGCGTGCTCGGCCTGATGCCGCATCCGGAGCGGTTCATCGATGCCACGCAGCACCCGGCCTGGGCCGGCCGGCTCGACCCCGCCGGGCCCGGTGTTGGCCTGGCGCTGTTCGTCAACGCCGTGAAAGCCGTGCCGTAGCCCCCGCCCAATCCGGGTTGACGCGGCCGCCCGCGGTCCGTTGAATCCCCGCCCCGTTGTGCGGATCACGGACCCTCCGGCGGCCCCTCCATGCGCCCCTCCCGAGCGTGGCTCTGCGCCTGCCTGCTTGCCTGTGCGACAGGCTGCCGCGCCCTGGTCCTGCTGCCCGACACCGCTGCCGAGCGGCCGGACGCAGCTGCCGCCGACAGCACCGCGGCGCGGTCCGCACCCCGCACGATCCCTGTCGAGGTCGTGTTCGTGCGGTACGCCGACGCGGACGCCGACCTCGGCACGGAGCTGTGGAACGAAGTCGACGAGCAGGCCGTCGACGACGGACTGCGACGTCGGCTGGCCGCCAACGGCCTGCGGGCCGGGATCGTGACCGGCGACCTGCCGCCCCACCTTGCCGAACGAACACTTCCCGACCGGGCCGCCCCGACGACATCGGCCGATGCGGTCGCCGCCGATGCACCGCTGACGCATCGGCTCCTGCGACTGTTGCCCGGTCGCCGCAGCGAGATTCTCGTCTCATCCGGCATCGACGAACTCGTCCTTCTCGAGGAACGCGACGGGCAGGTTCGCGGCGGCACGTTTCGCGACGCCTCGGGAGTCCTCGAGCTGAAGGTTCGGCCGGCCGCCGACGGCCGCGTGCGGGTCGAACTCGTGCCCGAGATCCGGCACGGCCCTCTGGAGCGGTCGTGGGTCGGCGAGGAGGGCATGTTTCGCATGGAGGCGGGCCAGCGTCGGCATCGACGCGACGATCTGGCCCTGGGAGTCGATCTCCGGGAGGGAGACCTGCTCGTCGTCGCCGGCGGCGGGACCGCGGCGACGCTCGGCGACGCCCTGCTCCGCGATCCCGGTGGCGACCGCTCCACGCGGCGGCTCGTGGTGGTGCGTCCACTGGGGCCCGCCGTGGATCCGATCTTTGCCGACGCCTCGGCCGGGGCCGGCGACGAGCAGGACGTGCTGGAGATCCGCTGAGCGGCCCCTTGGCAACGCCGGCAATCTGGCGAAGGACTGCCGCCGGGCGGAACGCTGCCCGTGCGGAAATCTGCGGTGCCGCGGCAAGCAGTGCCCGGATTCGGCCCATCGGCGTGGTTCACGGCGGGATCGTGCCGATCCTCCCTGAGGCTGCCGCGCGAGCGGGCGGCAGCAGGCGCCAGGGGGAAAGCATGCACGCAGCGTCGAAAAACGATTCGCGGCCCTCGCGCCGCCGCCCCCGGACCCTCACGGTCTTTGCGGCGGCATTCGTTGCCGGCGCCGCAGCGGCGGTCGGCATCAACCGGGCGCTCGACATCCACCTGGCCCAGCGACGCCCCCAGGTCGAAAGCGAACCGATCTTCGTGGCGCTGCGTTCGCTGGACCAGGGGTCGCCGGTCACGGTGTGGGACGTGGCACTGCGCGACTGGCCCAAGGCGATGCTGCCGACGACCGCGATGCGGGCCGACGATTCGTTCGAGGGTTGCACCCTGCGGCACCCGCTCCGGGAAGGCCAGCCGCTGTTGCGAGTGCAGCTCGTCCGCGACGACACTCGCCAGGCCCGCAGCGTGCAGCCCGTCATCGAACCGTTCACGGCCCCGACGCCCGCGGCGCCCGTCGTCCGGGCGGCCGAGCCCGACCTGTGGACGCCCGCAGCCACGGAACAGTCGGCCGCCACGACGCCGGCGGCTGAAGCCGGAATCGTTCCGCCGCCGGTGGCGGCCACCGGGGCCGGAGGGGTCACCGCCACCGACGTCGCCCCGCCGGAGGCTCCAGGCAGCAGCGCGGTGGCAGCCCGCGACGGGCACTCGCCGGCTGGCGAACCGGCGCCGGCGTCCGGCGGCGAGCCGACGCTCGCCGAGCCGCAGCCCGGCGAACCCACGCTCGCCGACACGCCCCCGCCGGCCGACGTGGAGATGGAGTCCGTGGTCGCGGCGCGGTCGGTGACCGCACCGGCCCGGGATGCGAACCCGACCGCCGAGGATCCACCCGCCGACGCGCAGGCCGCCGTCGCCACCGACGCCGCCATGGCCGCGCAGAAGCCCACCAACGGACCGGTCCGCTATCTGGTCGTTCCCGAGCGAATCGCGATGCAGGCCGACGGTGGCCTCGCGCCGGCCGCCGCACCGCAGCCGCCGACCGGCGGCCGGCCCGAGATGGGGGGAGCACCGCCCGCCAGGCAACCGGCCCCCACGGCCCGGAGCCGGGCCACGCAGCCGGCCGGCCAGCAAGCCACGACCCGTTCCCGCACGCCGACCCGTGGGCCATCGCGTTCGCAGGCGGTGCCGCCGTCCCGTCAGCCTCAGCGGCAGGCCGCCCCGCCGGCCGCCGCGGCGCCCCGCGGCTTCGGCGGGATGTTTCCGAACATCGCGGCCGGCATCGACGCGATGACGGGACGCAAGCCGCGCGAGGCCACGAGCGGCTTCGAAGAGGCGGTCGCGACCGATGGCCCGGCCTCCCAGTCGCGGTGACGGCTGATCACGGCACGCCGACGACCTTGTACGCCCCGCCGGTCCGCTCGGCCAGCCTGGCCAGTCGCGGCGAGCGGCGGCCGTCGCCGCCGAACTGCACAACCATGATCCGCGCCGTGCCCGTCGCCCGTCCGAGCCAGCCGAGCTCGTCCTCGGCCAGATCGTCGTCGGCCGTGCCGTCGGTGAGCACGAAGACCACGTCGGGCGCGAGCTTCAGCGCCGCGGCGATCGCCTCGTGGTGCCGGGTCCCGCCGTCGGCTGCGATCCCTTCCACGAACCGAGCCGCCGCGCGGCGGTTCTCGTCGCTGGCGAAGATCGGCCGCCCCCGGGCCGCGGCCGGCGCGAACACGACCGGGCGCTCGTTGTAGAAGATGAGGTGGAATTGCTGGCTGTCGCCGAGGTCATCGAGGCTCGCGAGCAGTTCCGCCTTCGCGGCGGCGAGCGGCCGGCCTGCAGGCTCCCCCATGCTCGCCGAGCGGTCGAACACGTAGACGAACCGATTGCCCGACGCCTCCAGTCCGAAGATGCCCGTCCGGGCCCCGGGCGACTTCGGCGGCGCCCCGCCGGCTGCGGGCAGCGCCGCCAGCACCACGACCAGACACAGGCCGCGGACGCCGTTCACGGCTCCACCACGATCTTGCCGGCGAGCACGCCCGTCCGTCCGACCGTGTTGGCCTCCTGGAGGACGTGGCCCTCGGCCGTCGCGGCCAGGGGCAGGACGCGGTCGATCGCCGGCCGCAGGCGGCCGGCGGCGAGCCAGCGGTTGATGTCGGCGGCCGCGGCGGCCTGCCGTTGCGGCGCGGCCTTGAACATCGCGAAGCCGTGAAGCCGCAGGCCCTTCACGTAGAACGGGCCGACCGGAAACGCCGGCCGCGCCTCGCGGCCGGCCATGACCACGATGCGGCCCTCGTCGGCGAGCAGGGCCACCGCCCTGTCGAACGCCGGCTCCCGCTGCGTCTCCCAGTAGACCTGCACACCCTGCGGGGCCGCCGCGTGCACGGCGGCGACGAGGTCGTCCTGCCGGTAGTCGAAGACCGCCTCGGCCCCGGCCTGGCGGAGGGCGGCACGCTTCGCCGCGGTCCCCGCCGTCGCCAGCACCCGGCCGCCCAGGGCCACCGCGATCTGCACGACCGCCATGCCGACACCGCCCGAGCCGCCGTTGACGAAGATGGTCTCCCCGGGGGCGAGCGCCGCGTGCTCGACGAGGCCGAGGTGCGCGGTGATCGCCACGAGCGCCGCCGCCGCCGCGTCGCGGTCGCTCACGCCCGTGGGCGTCGGATAGAGCCAGCGCTCCTCGACCGCGGCCAACTCGGCGAAGGTGCCCTGGCGGCCGATCAGGCCCTGATTCGATCCCCAGACCCGCATGCCCGGCCGCAGCGCGGCCACGTCCTCGCCGACGGCCACGACCTCGCCGGCCAGGTCGCAGCCGACGATGAACGGCAGCGGCAACGGCATCGTGACGGCACCGGAGCGGACGTAGGTATCGATCGGATTGATCGCACAGGCCCGCACCCGCACCAGCGCCTCGCGCGGACCGGGCACCGGTTCGGGCAGTTCGCCGACCCGGATCACGTCGGGGGGCCCGGTCTCGGTGATGAACGCCGCCTTCATGGCACCCGGCTCTCGGCCCGCGACAGCGCGATCCAGCCCCCCGCCGCGATCGAGGCCGCCGCGGCGGCCACGGCGGCGAGGACCGCGGCCACGGCACGGCCTGCGTCGGCCATCTTCAGGATCCGCTCCTCGTCGGGCGACGACGGACGGGCCACGCCGGAACGGGCCAGGGCCTGCCAGGCCCGGTAGACGTCGGCGTCGCCGGCCGCGGCCACACCCTGCCGGATCGTGTCGTCATCGAAGGGCGGCCGGGGCGCAGCGGCAAGATACGCGGCGGCGACGAGGGCCAGCGCGGCGGTGAGTGCGCCACCGAGCATGCAGGCGTGGGCGGCAGTCCAGGGCCGCGCGACCGGCGCGGCGGCGGTCGCCGTCGGCAGCCGTGCGAGTTCGCCAAGCCGCGGCACCGCGATCTGCGCGTTGCACCGCCGACAGGCTGCGAAGCCACCGGCGTTGCCGGGCCCGACTTCGACGGTCGCGCCACAGCCGCAGGGAAGCAGATACGTTGGCATGATCGATGACGGTTGGTGGCGGCCGGGACACCGCGGTGCGCCGCCGTGCCCGACGCCGGCGTGCCCGCAGAAATTCTCTCGCCGGATTCTTTTACCATTCGCGGCCGCGACTCGGCCCGAAACCCGAATTTCAGGCAAAAAAAAACTGGCCTGCGGCGGTCCACAGCGACATAATCTCACGCCCTTCGGAACCGCTCGCCATGCCGGCCGCCACCCGCTATCCTTTGCCCGGCTTTCCCAGCTTTCCGATTCCTTCGCCAACCAGCCTGCGGCATGCTCTTGACAACCGAGCCCCGCAGTCCCGTGTTTCTCGGAAGAAAACGGGGTTCGTCCGCCCGTCCGATCCGCAGTCGTCGCTCTGGACTTGCCTGCCCCTTGAATCACACTGTCCGCAACCCGAATGATGCAACGACCCGTCTGCCCGCCCGCAGCACGACACGAAGTCGGCCGCTGAACCGTTTCCAGGGATACATCGAAGGAGCCCAGCCTTGTACGACTCGCTGATCGACGAACTCGAGGACGACGTTGTCTCCAATCCGCAGGAGGTCGAGGAGCTGACCGGGAAGGTCGTCGACGCGGAGGAGGCAGACGCCGAACTGCTGGTCGAGGACGGCGAGACGGCCGTCGTGCCGGAAGGCGAGATCGAGGCCGAGGTCGAGACCGAGGTCGACGCCTCCGCCGAGACGGAGGAGGTGCTCACCGAGCAGGTCGAGAACTGGTCGGACGACCCGGTGCGGATGTACCTCACGCAGATGGGCGAGATCCCGCTGCTCACCCGCGCCCAGGAGATCCACCTCGCCCGGCAGATCGAGACGACTCGGGCCCGCTTCCGGGCCAGGCTTCTGGAGTGTGAGTTCGTCTGCCAGCAGGCGTTCCGGGTGCTGTCGCGGGTGCACCGCGGCGAGCTGCCCTTCGACCGCACGGTCCAGGTTTCCGTCACCGACCGGCTGGAGAAGGAACAGATCCTCGGCCGCCTGCCCCACAACCTGCGGACGCTCGACGTGCTGCTCCGGAAGAACAAGGCCGACTACCGGATCGCCCTCTCGAAGAA
The DNA here is from genome assembly GCA_046094745.1 of Planctomycetia bacterium. Classification (GTDB taxonomy): domain Bacteria; phylum Planctomycetota; class Planctomycetia; order Pirellulales; family UBA1268; genus QWPN01. The sequence continues at coordinate 1,373 of JBJTHX010000153.1, read as the reverse complement.
GCGACGGATGGCCGAACGCCGCGAGGCCTGGGCGCGGCTCGGTCGGCGGCGGCGGCGGTGCGTGCGGCTCATCGAGGAGTTGGGCCTGCGCACCCAGCGGATTGAGGCGATGATCCCGCAGCTCGAGAAGTTCCTGTCCCGGATCCGCGAACTGCGGGCGAAGATCGAGGCCCACAAGAAGTCCAAGCAGCCGCCGTCCGGACGGCAGAAGTTGGTGGAGGAATACCGAACCATCCTCAAGGCCTGCCAGGAAACGCCCCGCAGCCTGCAGCGGCGGATGGAGGAGATCCGCGGCATCTTCGCGAAGTATCAGAAGGCGAAGCGCGGGCTTTCCGAGGGCAACCTCCGGCTCGTCGTCTCGATCGCCAAGAAGTACCGCAATCGCGGCCTCTCCTTCCTCGACCTCATCCAGGAGGGGAACGCGGGGCTCATGCGGGCCGTCGACAAGTTCGAGTACCGCCGCGGCTTCAAGTTCTGCACCTACGCCACCTGGTGGATCCGGCAGGCGATCACCCGGGCGGTGGCCGACCAGAGCCGCACGATCCGCATCCCCGTGCACATGGTCGAGACCATGAGCCGGGTGCGGAACGTGGCCCGCCAGTTGCTGCAGGAATACGGCCGCGAGCCGACGATCGAGGAGATCGCGGCCCGGGCCGGCACGCCGATCGACGAGACACGGCGGGTGACGGCGATGAGCCGCTACCCGATCAGCCTCGACCGACCGGTGGGCAACAGCGAGGACAGCCACTTCGGCGACCTGCTGCCCGACACCGGGGCCGAGAACCCGGCCGTCGGCGCCGCCCAGGAGATGCTCCGCAACCGGATCGCGAAGGTGCTCAAGAGCCTCTCCTACCGCGAGCGGGAGATCATCAAGCTCCGCTACGGCCTCGGCGACGGCTACAGCTACACGCTCGAGGAAGTGGGCCACATCTTCAAGGTGACCCGCGAGCGGATCCGGCAGATCGAGGCCAAGGCCGTCCGCAAGCTGCAGGCCCCGGCCCGCAGCGAGGAACTCTCCGGCTTTCTGGATTGAGCGCCTGCGGGGCCATCCATGGCCCCCGCAGGCTTGGGCCGTTGCAGGGCACGCCAAGGGTGCCCTGAACGGCCGAGCGGTCGCCCTCCAGGCGACCGTGGCCGCAGCGGGGCTGCGGCACGCGGCGGGCCGACGAGGCGTCGCCCCGCAGCGCGTCGGGGCAAGGCACGCGGCGCCGCCTGCGGCGGCTGCGTGCCAGCCGATCACTGCACGCGGCGCCGCCTGCGGCGGCTGCGTGCCGAAGTGTCGGGCATGAACTCAGCGAGGGGCTGCCCATCCCCTCGAGACGGCGTAGGTGGCAAGCGAAGCCCGGAGGGCGAGAGCGCCGACACCTCCGAGC
>JBJTHX010000152.1:0-4486 GCA_046094745.1 Planctomycetia bacterium | reverse complement strand
GAAAGAAAGACGATTGAACGCGCACCATCAAAGTTCACGCCTCGGGCATCGAGGGCAGCGAGGGGTCGCCCCAGCCATGAGAGCCGGGCTGTGGAAGCAAGCGAAGCCCGGAGGGCGAGAGCGCCGACACCTCCGAGCGAGCGAAGGCCAGGATGGCCGCAGCGAGCGTCCGGCGAGAGGGTGTGGGCAGCCCCGAGCCACGTTTGACGCAGATCAGTCCGTTCCGCAGCAAACGTCCGGCGACGTGGCGGTGCAGCCCCGAGCGAGCGCCACCCACCGGTCGCCCGCATTCCCTCGGCTCGCGCCTCGTGCTTCCAGTCGCAGGCCCGCGTCAGTCGTCCGCCGTCACGGCCGTGAAGAACTCGTCGCTCCGGGCCGGGGCCGGGAAGTCGAGCTTCGGCACCTGGCCGATCGCCCGCCGCAACTCCCGCTCCCAACAGCCGCGGATCTCCACGAGGTCCGGATCGTCCGCAGCCAGGCGGCGGTAGCGCCGCACGGCGAACTCGTCGGTGCCGTACACCAGGAGGTCGATCGGCGGCCCCACCGCCACGTTCGATCGCATCGTCGAGTCGAGCGAGATGAGCGCGTACTTCACCGCCTGGTCGAGCGTGGTCTCCCCATACCGCACGCCACGGTCGAGAATCGGCCGGCCATACTTCGTCTCGCCGATCTGCAGGAACGGCGAGGCCCGGGTCGCCCGTAGCGGGTTGCCCTGCGCGTAGATCATGTAGAGTTGCGGCGGCTCGCCGCGGATCTGCCCGCCCACGATCAGGTTCACCGCGAAGCCGACGTTGTCCCGCTCCAGGTACTCCCGGTCGAGCGCGGCGACTTCGCGAACGTGCACCCCGACGCATCGGGCGGCCTCGTACATCGAGGTGACCGATGCCAGGCCGGAGCCCGTCTGGAACTCGTGCTGGAGCCGTGTCATCACCGACTGCGTCACCGACAGGCTGCCGCTGGAGAGGATCGTGAACAGCCGCTCGCCCGGCACCGCGAAATTGTGCATCTTGCGGCACACGCAGACCTGGTCGATCCCCGAGTTCGTCCGCGAGTCCGACGCGAGCACGAGGCCCTCGTGGGTGCGGATGCCGACGCAATAGGTCATCTCTCGTCTCCGATTTGGCGCACGGATTGCATCGCCGCCATGCTGCGGTGATCGGCAGCGTAGCCTACCCGCAAGCCCCGCAAAGGACACGCGCGGATCCGACCGGCTGCCTGCCGGACAGGCAGCCGCTGCCCCGATCGTGCGCACGTGCAGTCGCCCATGGCATCCTCCGAGCCCCTCGTCGCGCTTCCGCCCGCCGCCGGCGATCCATTCGGCGACTACGAACTCGGGGCGGCCTACGACGAGATGATCACGCCGGGTGGGATGCCGCGGGAGCACTACTGCCCCCTCCACGAGCGGCTCCGCGGCCTCGACCCAGAGGACCTGCGGCGCCGCAAGGCGATGACCGACCTTTCCATGCGGCAGGACGGCGTCGGGTTCACGGTCTACCGGGCCGAGGAGGGGATCGAACGGGTGTGGCCGATGGACCCGGTGCCGCGGATCATCCCGGCGGCCGAATGGCGGCAGATCGAGGCCGGGCTCGTGCAGCGGGTCACGGCCCTCAATCTCTTCCTGTGGGACGTGTACCACGACCAGCGGATCCTCCGGGACGGCGTCGTGCCGCCGTGGCTGGTGCTCCAGGGAGACTTCTTCCGCCGCGAGTTCGTCGGCGTCGACGTGCCCCGGCGAATCTACGTGCACATCTGCGGCACCGACCTGATCCGCGCCGCCGACGGCCGCTACCTCGTGCTCGAGGACAACGCCCGCACGCCCAGCGGCGTGAGCTACATGCTTCAGAACCGGAAGGTTCTGAAGCGGGTCTTTCCCGCGCTGTTCAACGACTACGACGTCCTTCCCAACGACGACTACCCGGCCGCCCTGCTCGACGTGCTCCAGTACATCGCCCCGGCCACCTCCAGCCAGCCGACAGCCGTGCTCCTGAGCCCGGGAATCTACAACTCGGCCTACTTCGAGCACAGCTTCCTCGCCCAGCGAATGGGGATCGAACTGGTGGAAGGCCGGGACCTGTTCATCGACAACAACCGGGTGTTCATGCGGACCACCCGCGGGCCGCGGCAGGTCGACGTCATCTACCGGCGGATCGACGACGATTTCCTCGACCCCCTCACGTTTCGCAGCGACAGCGCCCTCGGCGTGCCCGGGCTCGTCAACGCCTACCGGGCCGGCACGGTGGCTCTGGCCAACAGCATCGGCACGGGCATCGCCGACGACAAAGGCATCTACCCGTTCGTGCCGGCGATGATCCACTACTACCTGGCGCAGGACCCGATCCTGGAGAACGTCTAGACGTTCCGGCCCGAGGTGCCGGCGGAGCGCGACCACGTGCTCGCCAACCTCGACAGCCTCGTGGTCAAGCGGGTCAACGAGTCGGGAGGCTACGGCATGCTGATCGGCCCGGCCTCGACCCAGGCCCAGCGGGACGAGTTCCGCGAGCGGATCAAGGCCGACCCCCGGGACTTCATCGCCCAGCCCACGATCCAGCTGTCGACGCACCCCACGCTCGTCGACGGCCGGCTCGCGGGCCGCCATGTCGACCTGCGACCGTTCATCCTGTGCGGTGAAAAAACGACCGTCACGCCGGGCGGCCTGACCCGCGTGGCCTTGCCCAAGGGCAGCCTCGTGGTCAACAGCTCCCAGGGCGGCGGCAGCAAGGACACCTGGGTCCTGGCCGCCGACCGATCACCGTGAGGCACCCATGCTGAGCCGAGTCGCCGACGCGCTCTTTTGGATGAGCCGCTACCTGGAGCGGGCCGACCACGTCGCCCGGGCCGTGAACGTCACCTTCCAGCTCGACCTCGACCTCCACGGCGTGCTCGCCAACCCGATCGAACTCGAGTGGAATGCCCTGGTCGCGCTCCTGCGACAGCCGGCCCCACCGATCCGCGACGGCGAGCACCCCGTGGTGGCCGTGCAGCGCTGGCTGCTCGTCGACGCCACGAACCCCGGCAGCGTGATGGGCTGCATGAATCGGGCCCGCAACAATGCCCGCAGCGTCCGCGGATCGATCAGCCCGCAGATGTGGCGGGAACTCAACAAGCTGCACTGGCGGTTGACCGACACCGCCCTGCAGGTCCGCGTGGCCGACTCGCCCCACGACTTCTGCGACGAGGTGCAGACGGGCGTGCTCCTGTTCACCGGCGCGAGTGAGGCGACGCTCGTGCACGACGAGGGCTGGCACTTCCTCCAACTCGGCCGCTACCTGGAGCGGGCCGACAAGACGCTGCGGATCCTCGACGCCAAGTTCGGCCTCCTGGAGCGGTCGGGCACGGTCGACCTGCCGATCAGCAACCTGCAATGGGGCGCGGTGCTCAAGAACTGCGCGGCCTACGAGGCCTACCAGCGGCTCTATATCAGCCGCGTCGAACCCGAGCGCGTGGTCGAGTTCCTGCTCTCGAACCCCGACTTTCCCCATTCGGTGCGGTTCTGCCTGGGGCGGGCGATGCATTCGCTGGCGGCGATCAGCGGCCGCCCGGCCGACCGCTGCGACGACGACGTCTCCCGTGTCGTGGGGCGGCTGCACGGCGACTTGGCCTACCTCGACGCCGCCACGCTCGAAGGGGAGCGGCTTCACGCCTTCCTCGGCGACGCGCAGGCCCGCTGCGCCCGCATCGCGCATCTGCTCCAGCAGCAGTACTCGCTGCAATGACCGTACCCCACCAACCGCGGCCCGGGGGGCCGGACCGATGATTCTCGAGATCCAGCACGAGACGACGATCGCCTACGCCAACCCGGTCCGGGAGTGGCTCTGCGAACTGCGGATGGAGCCGGCCAGCGACCGCAGCCAGCGGTGCCACTCGTTCCGCGTCTCAACCGGCTTGGTGCATCCCGTGGCCAACTACCGCGACGGGTTTGGCAATGTCGTGCACCACTTCAACCTCCTCGCACCGCCGCAGCGGGTGCGGATCCTGGCCGCGAGCATCGTGGAGACGGAGGACGGGGCGGTTGGCCCGGTCGCCAGCGAGGTCACGTTCCCGGAGTCGGGTCCGCTCGGCTGGGAGCTGCCGCTGCAGACGCTCGACTACCTGGCCCTCCGCGGACCGGTCCGCCGCACGCCGCTGCTCGAGCCGGTCCGGGCGGCGGTCGCTCCCAGGCCGCGAACGCGGGTGGGGATGTGGGTCTGCCAGGTCGCCGAGCACATCCGCGGCCAGTTCGAGTACGCCCGTGACGTGACCGATGCGTCGTCCCCGATCGACCACCTGCTCACCCACGGCAAGGGAGTCTGCCAGGACTTCACGCACCTCATGATCGCGATCCTGCGGTCATGGGGCCTGCCGGCCCGCTACGTCAGCGGCTACATCCACCGTCCCAACCGCGAGTCGCAGAGCCACTCCCGGACCGGGTTGGCGTAGGCGATCGTCGTCTCGTGCTGGATCTCGAGAATCATCGGTCCGGCCCCCCGGGCCGCGGTTGGTGGGGTAC
>JBJTHX010000151.1:0-5381 GCA_046094745.1 Planctomycetia bacterium | reverse complement strand
GGACGCGGTTTCCCGACTGGATCGCGTAGCCGACGATCCTGGCGCTCGATTCATGGAGCTCGTAACGATCCTGGCCGACGAGGGCCACGATGATCGAATCGAAGGCACCGCGGCTGACCAGCCAGCGGCAGTAATTCTCGCTGCGGTTGAGCGGCCCCACGAACCGCGAGGCGTTCTGGCTGTAGATCCTGAGGATGGCGGGCAGCTCGACGTGCCGCCACTGCCGCATCGTCACCGCCTCGCCGGTCCGCGGCTCGCCCTCGAGCAGCCGCGCGAGGATCTCCGCGGGACGGCCCGGCGTGGCGCAGTCGCGGCCGAGCACGCTCCAGCCGAGCTCGCGGAACGAGGCCGCGATCCGCGTGCGGGACAGCGCGAGCACGGCGCCCGAGTGCCGCATCCGCTCCTCGGCCGACTGCACGAGCTTCTGGCCGTGCCCGGCGCCGCGGCATTCGGGCAGCACCGCCACCCGGTCGATGACGGCGGCCCGGACGGCCGCGTCACCCACGAGGACGTCCCGCGGCACGATCTCGACGTGGCCGATGATGCGGCCACCGAGCCGGGCGACGAGCCGGTTGCCGGCGTCGTGGTCGGGATGGTCGACGGCGGCGTGGAACTCGGCCCGGGTCGGCGCCGCGGGCAGGCCGGAGAGCAACTGCAGGATCTCGCTCTGGTCGCCTGCCCGGGCCGGGGCCACGTGGCACTCCTCGAGCATCCAGGCCGGTGGGGCTGCCGCCGGGATGGGCTGGTGGGGCAGATGGAGGATCGCAGGCCGCTTGGCGGGCTGCCGCCGGGCCGCCGGAGCCGGGCGGATGTCGATCGTCTGGATCGCCGCGGAAGCCGCTGGCAGCGGCCGGGCGACGGTGCCCTTGGCCAGCCGGATGGTCTTCTTGGCCGCCGGTTTCCGCTCCGCCACCTTCAATCGGGCGGCGCCGCCATCGGCAGCCGAGCGGATCTTGAGGCGGGGGGGCCGGGGCTTCAACCGCCGCGCCGCGGCCTGGGGCCGGCTGGATGCCCGCCGTGGGGCTGGGGACGTGGACGCTCGGACCCTCGTCAGCCTCGGGGTGCGGCCTGTCCGACGCATGATGCCTCCTTTCCCTGGGGCGAATCACAATCAATCCGTTGGCGGACAAGATAGGGCGGGGTTCAGTCCTTTTCCAGTGTCAGGAAGCTTTTGAGCGTCTTTTCCGGAAAAAAACACCACGGATACTCGCGCGATCGCAGCACTTCGCGGGCGTGGATCGTCGTCGCCAACGGGGCGAGCCTGGCAATGAGTTGCCGCCGCACGGGGTCGAGGTGGACCGCCAGACCCTCGTTAGCCGCGCGGATCCCATGGCAGCGGCGGCGGGCGAGTGCCGCGGTGGGAACGGTCTCGATCCAGCGACGCTTCTCCGTGACGAGGTCGCGGACCGCGGCGGTCTCGGGCGGCCCGAAATGCCGCTCGGGATGGACCTCGAGGTCCCGCAGCGTCCGCCGCACCGCCGCCAGTTCGGCCGCGGGGTCGGCGGCCTCGAAGCCCGGGAACGCCTGCTCCACCGGCAGCCGCAGGGTGCCGGAGACGACGGCATGCCGCGGCGGGTCGCAGCCGGTCAGCCGGCGGACGATCGCGTCGGTGAGCCGGTCGTAGGCGGTGCCGCCGATGCCGTGCACGAACACGTCGGCGATGAGCATCCGCGACACGAGCGTCGTGACGACCGCCCGGGGGCGTAGCCGCAGGGCATGCTCCTCCATCCGCGACAGGGCGTCGACCCACTTCGACGGAGACGTGTCCGGCGCGATCGGCAGCTCGATTCGCAGTGTCTCCATGTCGGAGAGGGCGAGGCTCCCCGGCGTGGACGTGCTGGCGAACAACCGGCGGCGCCGGGGGTCGTCCCGCGACCAGAGCCACCAGGGGACCTCCAGCCACTCGCCGGATTCGTCGTGCCGCACGGCGAGGTCGGGGACCGGCCGGCCGCGGCCGCGCACCCGGTGGAGCCGCCGATGTTCCGCGAGCGCCGCGTTGTAGGCCTCGTGCAGCGGCCGGGCGTGGGCGAGTAGCCAGCCGGTGAACACCATCACCGTCGGCAGCCGCGCCAGTTCGCTCACCGGCAGCTCGAGCGTCTCCAGTCCGAACCGCTCCTCGAGCGCGTGCCGCGCCTGGGCCAGCGCCAGCCCGAGGCGGTGGCACTCCGCCGCCCGCTCGACGGCCAGCGGCCACCACTTCCGCAGGATCGGCTGCGGCTCCAGCGGCGCGAGCAGCTCGCAGGCGCGCCGGCCGAACGAGGCGAAGCATTCGGGATCGATGACCGGCCGCTCCTCCCAGGCCATCTCCGGCGCGGAAGCGTCGAAGGGGACCTCCTCGGCCCGGGCCGCCTCCGGCGTGCCGACCGGCACGGCCACGGCCGCCCGGGTGCAGCGGTCGCTGTCAACCACGAGGTTGATCGCGGTGCCGCCGAGCTGCCGCGCATAGGCGTCGAGCGTTGCGTTCTTCAGCCACACGCCCGCGTGGAACAGTTCAGGCTGGTGCCCGCCCATGACGATCGGCCGGGCGATCCAGTCGGCCGTGTCGACCGGCCGCTGCACGTCGCGGTAGCTGCCCGTGTACTCCGTGGCCACGGTCAGCACCTCGCGCCGCGTGGCCGCGACGAGCTCCCAGAGCTTCAGGTCGCCGATCCGCGTGTCGAAGGCCGCCCGCAGCAGCCGGTTGTTGTCGCACAGCGCCTCGATCGAGCCGCTGCCCGGGCCGGGAGTCAGGGGCGGGTCGATGAGCCGACCGCCCGACGCTTCCGGTGCCGCGGGGGCTGCCTGGGAGGGGCGTCGGGGAGGAGGCATTGCCGCGAGTCAGGGGGCGTGGCTTGCGGCCCCGGCGGCGACGGCCGCCTCCGCGCGATCGAGCACGCTGCGATAGTAGGCCAGACGGGTCGCGGCATCGTCCAGTGCGCCCCCAAAACTCCGCGCCAGATCGAGGTACAACAGCGGCACGGGCAGTTCCACGATCCGCAGGCCGGCCGCGGCGGCCTGCACCCAGACCTCCAGCGGCATGGCGTAGCCGGTCTCGGTGACGTGCAGGGCAGCGAGTGCCCGGCGGGTGTAGGCCTTGAACCCGCAGAAGGCGTCGGTGAGGTCGAGTCCCAGCCGGGCATTGATCTCCGCCGTGACCTCCATGTTGATCCGCCGCCGCGCCGCAGGCGGCCGGCTGTCACCCGGGAAGTGCTGCCGGTAGCGGCTGCCGCTGACGATGTCGGCGCTGGCCGCGGCGGCGATGAACTCGGGGATCAGCCGCGGCTGGTGCTGGCCGTCGCAGTCGATCGTGACCAGGCCGTCCCAGGGCCCGGCGAGCGTTTCGCGGAACGCCGTGGCCAGCGCCGCACCGTAGCCCGAGTTGCGGGCATGGCGGACGACGTGGATGTCGTGGCGGCCGGCGAGCAGTTCGGCGGTGCCATCGGTCGAGCCGTCGTCGACGACGAGGACGTCGGCCGTGTGCCGCAGCACCTCGTCGAGCACGCCCGCGACGTGCGCGGCCTCGTTGTAGACCGGCAGGGCGGTGAGGAAGCAGGGCATGGGGCCGGGACTCGCGGGACCGGGGCCGAAACCGACTCTTTCAAGCATAGAGCGGGATTCAGCCGGGGCAACGCGCCGGCGGAGGTTCAGCCCAGCCAGCCGAGCGGGTCGGTTTCCGACCGGCTGGCCCAGCAGGCGAGCCCGGGCACCGCCTCGGCCAACCGGCCGGCGAGCACGTCCATGGCGAAGCGTTCGCTGGCGTGGTGGCCGACGGCGATCACCGCCAGACCCGCCGCGTGGGCTTCGACCGCCTGGTGGAGCTTGATCTCGCCGGTGACGAGCGTTTCGCAGCCCCCGCGCACCACCTGGGCGATCGCGTCGCCGCCGCTGCCGCAGACGATGCCGACGCGGCCCGCGGGCCGCGTCGCGTCGCCCACGAGCTGCACATGCCGCACGCCGAGGGCCGCGGCGGACCGGCGGGCGAGATCGCCCACGCTCGCCCCGGCGGCCGCCGTGCCGGCGCGGCCGAAGCCCACGAGCGGCAGTTCCGCGTCGGGCTCGACGGGGGACACGTGGGCCAGGCCGAGCAGGGCGGCCAGTTGGTCGTTGATGCCGCCGGCCGCCGAGTCCCAGGCCGTGTGCGGGCTCCAGACGCCGGCCCCTGCCCCCACGAGCGACAAGAGCACGCGGCCCACATGACCGTCGGCCGTGAGTCGGCCCACGGGGCGGAAGGGGAGCGGGTGGTGCGCGACGACGAGGTCGGCCCGCTCGCGGACGGCCTCGGCGGCCACAGCCTCGGTGAGCGTCAGGCAGGTCATGACCCGGTCGACCGCCTCGGTGCGCGGGCTCACGAGCAGGCCGACTGAGTCCCAGTCGGCGGCCAGTCGCAGCGGCGCGAGCGACTCCAGTGCGGCGGTGACCCGGGCGAGCGTGGCCATGAAAAGAGGATACTATGCTCTCGACCGCACCGCGAACCCGAGCGACCGCGCGACGACGCCATGGAAACCGACCGCTTCACGGTGCCCTCGACCGCGCTTGCCCGCGACCTGCGGACGGCGCTCGGCCGGGCCCGCGACCTCGGCTTTCGTGGCATCGAACTCGATGCTCGGGCCGGCCTCGATCCGGCGGCGGCGACGCATACCGGCCTGCGGCAGCTACGCAAGTGGCTCGGCGACGCCGGGGTCGTGGTGTCGGCCGTCGCGTTTCGCACGCGGGGCGGCTATGCCGAGCCCGAGCGGCTCGAGGGGCGGATCGCGGCGACGAAGTCGGCCCTCACGCTCGCCCATGCGCTGGGTGCGGGCGTGGTGCTCAATCACGTCGGCGAGATCCCCAGCGAGTCCGAGGGGCCTGCGTGGCGGCTGCTCGTCGACGTGCTCGCCGATCTCGGCCGCTGGTCGCAGCACGTCGGGGCGACGTTGTGCGTGGAGGCCGGACGGGCCGCGCCCGCCGACTTGCTGCGGCTGTGTGCCGCGCTGCCGGAAGGATCGCTCACCTGCGACCTCGTGACCGGTGCGCTGGTCGTGCACGGCCACGATCCCGTGGCGGCCGTCGCCGCCCTCGGCGGCCATGTGGCGAGCGTCCACGCCACCGACGCGGTGGCCGGGGCGTTCGCCGGCCGCGGCCGGGCGGTGATCCTCGGCACCGGGCAGGTCGATTTTCCCGCCGTCTTCGCCGCCCTCGAGGAGCGTGGCTACCGGGGGTGGATCGGCCTCGAGCCGGTCGAACTCCGCGATGCGCAGGCCGAACTCAGCGCCGCGTCGCGGTTTCTGCGAGCAATGTAGGCGATCTGCGGCAACATGCCGCCTCGCACTTCACCCGGGTGGAAAGACGAAGTAGCCTGACGGTCAATGTTCCCGTGCTCGCTCCCCCGCCGTGCGGTCGCCGTCACGATGCTTGGCCTGTAT
>JBJTHX010000150.1:0-8865 GCA_046094745.1 Planctomycetia bacterium | reverse complement strand
GTGCGGGGCATCTCGCGCTGGGACGTCGTCAATTCGCTCGCCTGGTATCTCGCCACCGATCCGACGGCCGGCGCGGCGGCCGCGGACGAGGCCAACCGGCTGGCGGGCGGGCCATCGGCCTGCGGGGCGGCGGATGGCTGCCCGTGGGCGGCGGGCGCGACGAGCAGCGCGACCGCGGCGGCCCCCGCCGCCATCGCCGTCACGAACCGCCGCGTTCGCCGACCTGGCATGTTCCCTCCCCGGGGTCGCGCGCGTTCCCCGCGCTACCGCCGTAGACCCGTTGGCGAAGCATCGGTCGCCCGGATGCCAGGGTCGATGCTTTCCCCGGCAAACCACACGCCTTGCCGCCGCCGCGATAGCCTGGGCGGGCTGGGCCGGCCTTGCCGCCGGCACGATATCTTCGGCCACCCCGCCTACGGCTCGTCCCAGGCCCGGCGGACCTGGTAGGCCTCGCGATGCCGGACGAAGTCGGCGCGGGCCGCGGCATCGTTCGAGGCGGCGATCGCCTCGTCGATCCGTGCGACCGCCGTGGGGAAATCGCCTGCGCGGGCGGCGGCCGCCGCCGCGGTATCGAGGGCCGGCACCCGCCTGGCCTCGTCCGCACCCGCCAGCGCGAGGCTCTCGCCCGCCAGCCGCTTGGCCTCGTCCGCGGCCGCCGCGCCGGCCGTCGGATCGGTGGCGAGATACCAGGCGAGCGAATTGACGACGTCCCAGCGCGAGATGCCCCGCACCTGCGGCGGCGGCGTGGCGGCGTAGAGCCGCTCGAGCCGACGGAGAAGGGGCGGGCAGTCGGCGAATTTCTGCGCGTCGGCCGCCTTCGTCTGCAGATCCCAGAGCACCGATGCCAGCATGGCGGGATTGCCGGCATGGAGCCGAGCGTAGGCGTCGCCGGCGGCGGCGAAGCGGCCCGACTGTTCCACGGCGACGGCCGCTTCACGGGTCGGGGGCGGCGCGTTGTCGCGAAACACGAAGAAGCCACCGACCCCGACCGCGGCGACCGTGGCGGCGGCGAGCCCGGCCAGCGCGACGCGGCGGCCGCGGTCACGTGGCATCGACGCCGGCACGTCGCGGGTCGCGGCCATGGCGTCGGCGTCGCCGATGACCAGGGCGCCGCCCGTGCCCTGCGTGGCGGCGCGGAGCGCGCGGGCGAACTCCACGCACGACGGCCAGCGGCGGGCCGGATCGACCGCCAGCGCCCGGGCCACGATCTTCCTCTCGGCGGGATCGAGTCCCGCGAGGTCGAGCGTGCCGTCGAGCTTCGCCCGGAGGATGGCGGCCGGCGACAGTTCGGCATAGGGCAGGCGGCCGGTCCGCAATTCAACGTACGACAGGGCGAGCGAATACTGGTCGGTCGAGGGCGCCGGATCGTGGCCGCCGCCGACCATCTCCGGCGCCGCGTAGGCGAGGCTGGCCATCGTGTTCGACGTCGCCCGCACCTCCCCCTGCGCCCGCGCCAGGCCGAAGTCGCAGACCTGCACCGCGTCGCCGACGAGGAGGATGTTCTGCGGCTTGATGTCGCAGTGCTGCACCGCCGTGGAGTTCTCGCCACCACGGCGCGAGCCGGAGTTGAAGTGGTCGAGGGCGAGCGCCGCCTGGTGCATCCAGGCCACGAGCTGATCGACGGGCAGAGCCTCCTCCTCCTGCCGCATCCGCTCCTTGAGCCGGTCGTGGAGCGTCTGGTCGCCGAGGCCCATCGCGATCACGAGCTCGCGCGACTCGAGGCTGCCCGCCGCCGCCTCGGCATCGACCGTGGCGGCCAGGCCCCGCTCCGACTGCTGGGGGCCCCGCGAGGCGAGCAGCCGCCGCTCGGCATCCTCGAGTTCGGCCTCGCCCAGCACGCGACCGGCGCCCGACTTCAGCCACACGCCGAAGATCGGCACGATGTGGGCGTGGCGGATGTTCTTGATCGTCTGCAGCGCGCGGTACTCGCGGCCCCCCTGCGCGCGGCCCAAGTTGGCGAGGATCTTGATCGCCACGCCCATGCCGCCCGGCGCCGTGGCCCGCCACACCTCGCCAAAACCGCCCGCGCCGAGCCGCTTCTCGAGCCGGTAGCCCGGGAGGATGGTCTCGCCGGCATGATAGGGATACGTGGGCGCGCGGGCCGCCCTCGGGCTCGCGGGCTGGGGCACGGCCATCGTGGCGTCGGCGTCGAACGCCGCCGTCTCGCGATCGCCGCGGTGTTCGTCGCCTGCGGCCACGTCAGTCTCTCGTCAGCGGCAGGGTGACGTAGGGCACGAGGGTGTCGGGCGAGACGGTGGCGTGCTGGGCCGCCCGGCCCGCGGCCGTGAGTGCCGGCACGCCCGCGAGCACGTGCTCGACGATCTCGTCCACGCTCACGACGCCGTCCTTCACACCCCCCGCGCCGCGGGTATCGGCCGCGCCGGAGAGCGCCTCGAGCAGCACCTTCGTGAAGGCCCCGTGCCCCCAGGCGTCGGACTCCTGGCTGGCCTCGTCGTCGGCGGACGCCGAGAGCACGAGGATCATGTTCTCCTGGAAGTCGCGGGCCGCCGTCGCCCGTCGCGCCGGCGCCAGCGCCCCCGCGTGGCAGGTGTCGACGAGGGCGAGTTTCCGGCAGGGCAGCGTTGCCAGCGGCTCGAAGTCACGCCAGCCGAGCGACGACTCCTCGACGGGCACGACCTCGCCCCCCAGTTCCGCGAACGTCGCGTCGTGGCAGAGGTAGGCGTAACCCCGGCCGCGCACGGTGTCGTTCATGCCGTGACCGGCAAGGAAGATCACCACCAGGTCGTCGGGCGTGACGTCGGCCGCGATGGCTTCGACCAGCGCGGCGAGTCGGCTGCGCCACGTGTCGCGGGTCACCTCGGCGTCGCGGAGCAGCGTGCCGGCGGCGAGGCCGCCGAAAGGGCGGGCCCGGGCCGCGAGGCTGTCGCGGACAGCCGTCGCGTCGGCGGCAGCGAACGCCAGGTCGGTGAGGCCGTCGGCCGCGAACTTGTCCGCGTGGCGGTAATGGTCGATGCCGGCCGCCAGCAGGTGCAGCCGCGGTCCGCGGCGGGGGGCCGCGGCCGCGCGGCGGTCCACCGTGGTCTCGCCGACGTCGGTCGGGCCCTGGCGGGTGCCCGCGAACACCTGGATCAGTTGCTGCGCCTCCGCCGGCAGATCGAGGTTCCATTGGTACGTCCGCGCCGCGCTGCCGTCCTCGAGGGCCCGCTCGTCGACGACCGCGCCGGGGCCGCGGGCCACCACGCCGCTGGCGTAGGCCCGCACGTCGGCGAGTTCCGCCCCCTTGGGCACCTCGACCGTCGCCCGCACCGTGAGCGCCGCGCCGTCGGCCGACTGGAACGCCTCGGGCGAGAGGATCCGGACCTCGGGCGCGGCGGCGATCAGCCGCGGCAGGACGCGGGCCGACGAGTCGGGCACTTCGCGGGCCGCGCTCCGCAGGGCGGCGCCGAGGCTGCCCTCGGCGAGCAGCCGCGCCATCACGTCGGGCCGCTCGAGCCGGCGGCGGAACTGGCGGGCGGCGTGGAACCGCGGCAGCCGCTCGACTCCCCGGTTGACGAGCCAGCCGAACAGCGCGTCGCCGTTGGCGCTGGCCGCGTAGTAGCCGCGCGGCGACCAGTAGGCCCACTCCCGGTTGTCGGCGAGATGGAACGCGGCGACGTTTTCCCAAGCGGGCTGGCGGTTGAAGGGATCGTCGGCCTTGCCGTCGCGGTCCACGACGAACGCCCACTGCGACCGCCACGCCGCCTGCGTGAGCGCCGCGACCACCGCCGCGCCGGCCTCGGCCTCGACCGCCGGCGCGGCGCCGGCGTCGGCCGGTGCCGACACCTTCGCGAGCACGTCCCCCACGGCTACGTCGCGGCCCGCGAGCGGCCCGGCCTCGTCGGCCTTCACGACCACCGCCCGCCCGTCACGCACCTCGAGGCCCACTCCGAACCGCTCGAAGAGCGGGTCGCCGCCCGGCGCCGGGGCGGGCCTGAGCATGTCCATGGCGTCGCGGCCGCCGCGGGCGACCCAGCGGCCGTCGGCCGCCACGGCGACGGCCGTCGTGCCGTCCTCGTGGCCCCGGTAGCGGCGGACGAGCGGCAGCGGTGCCGCGGGCTTCCCCCCCGCCCGGTCGAGCGTGTGGACGAAGATCCCACGATCGGTGCCCACGACGACGGCCCACGGCTCGGCCACCTGCCGGACGCGGAGCCAGGCCACGCACCGGTCCGCCGGCCCCAGCCGCCCCTGCCAGTCGAGTTCGAGGTCGAGCATGCCCACGGGCTTGCCGTCCCGCGACACCCGCCACGCCTCCACGCCCGGCCGCTGCTCCGCGGCGCGGTCGAGCGACCAGGCGCCGGGCTGGCCGGCCGGGGCTGCGATTCGATCGGCGGTGGGCGGATCGACGAGCGCCAGCGACTCGATGTCGAACGCCGCGTCGAAGGGCCGCTTCCCTTCCGGCTTCTTGTCCGGCGGATCCTCCCAGGCCACGGCCACGCGTCGCGGTGGGTCGCCGTCCGCTTGGGGCAGCACGAACGCCACGCGGCCCACCGGCCTGCCGACGCCGCCGAGCTTGACGCGGTTCGCGCCGTCCGCCGCCAGCTCCGTCACCGGTTCGACGAACACCTCGTGCCGCCAGCCGCCGCTCCAGGCCGCCAGCCGCCCGTCGTCGCTCAACGCCACGGCGCGAACCGGCGCCGGCATCTCGCGGGCGGCGAGCCGCCGCGACTTGTTCACCCGCCACGACTCGAACCGCGGGGCCGATCCGCCCGCGGCCCCCGCGGCCACGCCGAGCACGACGGTGTTTCCGTCGGGCGAGACGGCGACCGACTCCGCGGCGGGCTCCACGTTGAAGGTGGCGGGGGCGGCCGCGGCCGCCGAGAGGTCGTGGACGAACACGCGGCCCGCCAGATCGGTCGAGGCCAGGAACCGGCCGTCGGGCGAGGCGTCCATCGCCAGCACGACCCCGCGATGATCGACCGGCAGCACGGACCGCGCCGCCGGCGCCGCGGGATCGACGAGTTCGATCCGCCACGCTACCTGCGCTGCCCCCGCGGGCGAAACGAGCACCGGCAGCGCCACGCGGCCGCCGGTGACCGCCGCGAGCGGCCGCGTGATCGGCCGGGCCCGCGCCGCGGCGGCCCGCTGCGGGCCGTATCGGGACTCCTCGCGGGCGGCGAGTTCCACCGGCTTCCAGCCGTCGTTCCGCTTCCAGGCGAACGCCTGCCCGTCGAAGTCCTGGGAAAAGAGCCAGGCACCGTCGGCGGAAAAATCGAGCGCCAGCACGCTGTTGCGATGGCCCGGCTTGTCGCCCCCTCCCAGTACGGCCACGAGCGAGCCGTCCTGCGGATCGACGAGCAGGATCTCGCCCGTGCTGCCCATCGCGCCGCTGCCCGCGATCGCCACGACCGGCCGCGGACCAGGCGCGACGGCCAGCGCCTGGATCGCGCCCCGCGTGCCGCGGGCGACCTGCCAGCGAAGCGCCCGCTCGCGGGTCCGCCGCCGGCCAATGTCCCGCGTCTCCGCCCCGGCGGCCGCGGCGGGCCGCGCCGCGGGGTTCCACAGCATCGCCACCTTGTCGCGGCCCCCCGACACGAGCCGCGACGACCCGGGCACGAACGCCAGCGCCCGCACTTCGGCGGTGTGGCCGGGCAGATCGAGCCGGAGGATCGGCTCGACCGTCTCGCGAACGACGACGGCCCACGCCGCACCGCCCGCCGTCGCCAGGGCGCAGGCCAGGCCGATCGATCGAAGGCTTGCCGCGAGTCGCATGCTTCGTACCGTCCGGAGCGACCGGCCGTTCGGGCCTCCGTCACCTGCCGTCCGCCGCCGCACTCCGCGACCGCAGCGGAATGTCGAGCACAAGTTCCGGGCCGGAGCCGTCCGCGGCGACGACAGCGATGCCGTAGGTGGACGTCTCGCCGTCGTGCGGCGGCTCCACGTGGGACACGGTCGTGCCCGCGGCGATGGCGGCGTCGAGCCGCTCCACGACCTTGCGGACGGGGCCCCGGGTGCGGACCGCGGCCCCCGACTTCGCGCGAAGCGCGTCGAGCGTCTCGTCGGCCTGTTTCCGCACCGCCGCCTGCTCCTCGCTCTTCAGGCCGTCGGCCTGCGCCTTGAACACGGCGCCCGCGAGGACGCGGACGTCGTCGGTGGGCTCGGGCAGCGCCACCACGACGAGTTTCTCCTCGCCCGCTGGCGGCTCGAAGGTGAAGAAGCCACCGTCGTCGGGCAGCACGATGTCCGCTCCGGACTTGACGAGGTGTGGGGGCTCGTCAGCCGCGGGCAGCAGGCAGGTTCGCTGCCCACCCGGTCCCTCGTTGAACACGTAGACGTAGAGGTCGTCCTGCGGCCTGATCCGCACGAGGAACGAGTCGCCCACCGCGAAGGTGTGCGCTGCCGGATCGACCGCCCGCTGGGTGCCGCCGTCGTCCACGAGCAGCACCGTGTATTCGAGCGCGATCGACTTGAAGTCCTGCGACAGCTTCTTGCGGACGATGTTCCGCTCGCGGGGGGTGGCGCCCGGGGCGGCGGCCTCGTCGCGGGCCTCCGGGGTGGGTGCCGGGGCTCGCCCGGAATCGCCGCAGCCCGCGAGGCCGCAGCCCGCGCCCACTACGGCCAGCATGGCGACCACTCGCGACGTGAACATCACCCCTGTTCCTTTCGTGGCGGACGCGACGCCACCGGCGGCGCGTCCTTGACGGATGCTCCCGGACCGGGCCAGCATACCACGCCTGGTCGCGCATGGTTTGTGGCCGCGAAGCCGGGAGCGCATCGGTTGAATCCTCTGCTCAGGCTGTCGGCACGTCGGGAAGACGGCGGGCCCGCCGAAGTGGCCCGGCTGGCGGTGCCCCTCGGCACGCCCGTGGAGCTGGGCCGCATCGACCCCGCGGCGCAGGATCGGGAGCGGCTGTTCGTGCCGCTGCCGCGGGACGGCGGCCTGCGGCTGCCGATCGCGCCGCCGGGCACGTCGGGCGTGTCGCGACGGCAGCTGCGGATCGAGCCGCTGCCGCACGCCGCCGCGCGGATCACGAACCTGAGTGGGTCGATCGAGGTGCCGTGCGCCGGCCGTGCCGCCATCGCGCCGGGCGCGACCGTCGAGTTGCCTCTGCCGACCGACCTCTGGATCGGCGCGATCGCCGTGACGCTCGCGGTGGACGAAGGCGACGCGGCCGACGCGGAGGCCGCGGAGACCGACGTCTTCCAGCCGCTCGACAGCCCGGTGACGCGGGGCGACAGCGTCTCGATCTTCCAGAAGCGAACCGTCTCGTCGCTGCTCGCGAACGTTCCCCCGGCCACGGTCGACGCCCTCGTGTCGTGGTGGCAGAACGTGATCGCGGTGCTCCAGAGCGCGAGCAACTCCAACGACTTTTTCCAGAAGGCGGCCCAGGCGGTGGTGCGGCTCGTGGGCCTCGACGTCGGCGCCGTGTTCCTCCACGAGAACGGCGCATGGCGGCCGGCGGCGCTGGAGACGAGCGGCCACCGCACGGCCCGGCCGAGCACCACCGTGCTCCGCCGGGTGCTCGAGGAGAAGCGGACGTTCTACAGCCGGGTCGATCCGACGGCCGGCGTGTTCACGAGCATCGCCGCGATCGACGCCTACGTCGCCGCGCCGATCCTCGACCGCGACGACGCCGTCATCGGCGCGGTCTACGGGCATCGCTCCCGCGAGATCGCCGCCGCCGCGGCCGCCGAGATCACCCATCTCGAGGCGCTGCTCGTGCAGACGCTCGCCAGCGGCGTGGCCGCCGGGCTCGCGCGGATGGAGCATGAGAAGGCGTCGCTCGCCCGCAAGGTGCAGTTCGAGCAGTTCTTCTCCCCAGAGCTCGCCGCCCAACTCGACGCCCAGCCCGACCTGCTGGCCGGACGCGACGCGGAGGTCACGGTGCTGTTCTGCGACATCCGCGGCTTCAGCGGCGCGAGCGAGCGGCTCGGCCCGGCGCAGACGATGAACTGGGTCGGCGGAGTGCTGAGCACGCTTTCCGACCAGGTGGCCGCCACCGGGGGCGTGCTCGTCGATTACATCGGCGACGAGATGATGGCCATGTGGGGGGCCCCGTCGGCGCAGCCCGACCATGCCGTGCTCGCCTGCCGAACGGCCCGGCTCATGCTCGAGCACGCCGGCGAGATCGACGCCCGCTGGCAGGCGACGATCGGCGCCCCGACCCGGTTCGGCATCGGCATCAACTCGGCGCCGGCCCGGGTGGGCAACACCGGCAGCACCCGCAAGTTCAAGTACGGGCCGCTGGGTAACGGCGTGAACCTCGCCAGCCGCGTGCAGGGGGCGACGAAGTACCTCAAGGTGCCGGCGATCGTCACGGGCCCGACGCGGCGGCTGCTCGACGACTCATTCCTGACGCGGCGGCTGTGCCGCGTGCGGGTCGTCAACATCGTCGAGCCCGTCGACCTGTTCGAGCTCGACTGCGGCGGCGAGCCGGCGAACCGGGAGCGGTTCGCTCACTACGAGGACGCGCTCGCCGCCTTCGACGCGGGTGAGTTCTCCAAGGCCGCCAAGATCCTCGGCAACCTGCTCGCCGCCTTTCCCGGCGACGGCCCGTCGCTCGTGCTCCTTTCGCGGGCCGTCGACTGCATGATCCGCGAGCCGCGGGACTTCTCGCCGGTGTGGGAACTGCCGGGCAAGTGACGGCCCGCGCGGCGCTGCCGGAGGGAGGGATCGCCCCGCGGCGGCCGCGTCAGGGACGGTGAACGATGCGGGGGCCGTCGGTCGGATAGGAGCCCGTCCCTCCCTGCGCGCGGCGGCCGTGCCACCATCCCAACTCGACGTGCTTGGGGATCAGGACGCCGGCGTAGTCGGTGCCCCACGTGCCCTCGTGCGGCAGGCGACACTCGCCGCGGCGGCTCCGCTCCCTCGCGCCGCCGCCCACGTAGTAGCCGAATTCACGGGGCGACTCGCCGGGCCTCGCCAGC
>JBJTHX010000149.1:0-9823 GCA_046094745.1 Planctomycetia bacterium | reverse complement strand
CTGCAAGGCCCGCCTCGCCGATCCCGCCCACCGCGACCACTGCCTCCGGGGCCCGGGCCGTGAACTTCTCGTCGGCGAGCTTCCGCCGCTTGGCCTCGATGAAGCCCGCCGTCTCGCGGAGGTGCTGCCAGATCTCCTCCGTCACGAACGGCATGATCGGGTGCAGGAGCCGCAGGATCGTATCGAGGCCCACGAGGAGCATCGCCCGGGCCCGGTCGCGGGCGGCCGGATCGGCCAGCCGGGGCTTGCAGAGTTCCAGATAGGCGCTGCAGAACTCGTCCCAGGCGAAGGCGTAGAGGATCCGGGCCGCCTCGGCGAACTTGTACTCGTCGATCGCCCGCGTCACGTCGCGACTCACGCTCGCCAGCCGGCTGGTGAGCCACCGGTCGGCCAGTTCGCCCGTCGCCGCCCCACCGATCGCCGCCGCGTCGACCGCCCCGGCGTGAAAACCCTCGAGGTGCATGAGCACGAACCGCGTGGCGTTCCACAGCTTGTTGGAGAAGTTGCGGCCCGCCTCGAACTTCTCGCTCACGGCCGGCCCGCGGGGCAGGGCGAGGTCGGCCTCGGTCGCGGCCCACTGGGTGCGGAACGGCTGGCCGCACTTCGGGCAATCGAGCCGCGGCCTGACGCGGTTCTGCACCGTCTGCTCGACGAGGGCCTGGCAGGCGGGGCACTGGAAGTCGACCGGCATCCGCACGTCCTGCGTCTCGGTGGCCATGCTCGCCAGCGCGAACCGCAGCGCGTCGGCCCCCAGCGACTCGATCACGTCCACCGGGTCGACGCCGTTCCCCTTGCTCTTGCTCATCGTCTCGCCGTAGCGGTCGAGGATCTTGGGGTGGATGGCGACCTCGTGGAACGGGATCGCGCCGGTGTCGAAAAGGCCGAGGATCACCATCCGCGCCACCCACAGCGTGAGGATGTCGCGGCTGGTGACGAGCGTGCTGGTGGGGTAGAAGGCGGCGAGTTCCGCCGTGGGCCGCGGCCAGCCGAGCGTGGAGTGCGGCCAGAGGGCCGACGAGAACCAGGTGTCGAGCACGTCGGGGTCGCGGACGAGGGGCTGTCCCGCGACGGCTTCCGCGGGCAGCGTCTCCGCGCTCGAACAGACGAACCAGCCGTCCGCGCCGTCGCTCGTCCAGGCGATCGAGTCGCGGCCGCCGAGCGTTGACGCAAGGTCGGCCTCGGCCACGCCCGCGACGTGCCAGATCGGAATCCGGTGGCCCCACCAGAGCTGGCGGCTCACCGGCCAGTCCCGCTTCTCGGAGAGCCAGTCGAGGTAGCTCTTGGCATACCGCTCGGGATGGATCTTCACCCGGCCGTCGGTCACGGCGTCGAGGGCCGGCTGCGCGAGTTCGTCCATGCGGATGAACCACTGGTCGGCGAGGTACGGCTCGATCGGCGTCTTCGAGCGGTCGGAGTGGGCCAGCTCGATGAGCCGGTCCTCCACCTGCACGAGCTGGCCCGCGGCCTCCAGATCGGCCACGACCCTCGTCCGCGCCTTCGGGATCGTGAGGCCGGCGTACGGCCCGGCCGCCGCGTTGAGCGTGCCGTCGGGATTGAGGATGTTGACCATCGGCAGGCTGCGGCGCTTGCCCACGTCGTAGTCGTTGGGGTCGTGGGCGGGCGTGATCTTCACGCAGCCACTGCCCAGCTCCGGCTTGGCCCACTCGTCGGCCACGAGCGGGATCGCCCGGCCCAGCAGCGGCAGGCGGACCTGCCGGCCCGCGCGGGCCATCGCGGCGAGCCGCTCGAGCCCGGGCGACAGGTCGCGGCGGCGGGCGGCGAGCGCCTCCAGTTCGGCGTCCACGGCCGCCTGCTCCTTGGCCGGAGCCGCGGCCCGCTTCTCGCGCAGGGCGGCCTCGACGGCGGCGAGCGCCGCGGCCGGGTCGGGATGCACGGCCACGGCGGTGTCGCCGAGCAACGTCTCGGGCCGGGTCGTGGCCACGGTCTCGCTCGCAGGCTCGCCCGGCTGCGGATCGACGACGTCGTAGCGGATGTGCCAGAAGTGGCCCTTCACCGGCTCGTGGAACACCTCGTCGTCGCTGACGGCCGTCTGCAGGAACGTGTCCCAGTTGACGAGCCGCTTGCCGCGGCGGACGAGGCCCTTCCGGAAGAGGCGGAAGAAGGCCTCGCGGACGGCCGCGGCGCACTGCTCGTCGAGCGTGAACCGGGTGCGGTCCCAGTCGCAGCTGGCGCCCAGGTCGCGGAGCTGGCCGAGGATCCGTTTCTCGTACTGCTCCTTCCAGGCCCAGATCCGCTGCACGAGCCGGTCGCGGCCGAGGTCGTGCCGGGAGAGCTTCTCCTCCTCCAGGAGCCGCCGCTCCACGACCGCCTGCGTGGCGATGCCGGCATGGTCGGTGCCGGGCATCCACAGCGTGACATGGCCCTGCATCCGTCGCGAGCGGACGAGGATGTCCTGGAGCGTGTTGTTGAGCGCGTGGCCGAGGTGGAGGGCGCCGGTGACGTTCGGCGGCGGGATGACGATCGAAAACACGGGCCGCGCGTCGCCCGGCGCGGGCGCGTCGGCGTGCCACCAGCGGCCGGCGTCCCACAGGGCGCGGCAGCGGGCCTGGGCGGCCTGGTGGTCGTATTGCTTGGGCAGTTCGGGCATCGGGTTTCTCGAATGGCCACACATTCTGCCGACGGCCCGCCGAATCCGCCACCGCAAGGCGGCCGTCGTCGCTGCCATGGGCCGCGCGGTGAGTGTGTCCAAGGCCCCGCGGCAAGTACACTCGGTGCCATGGACGACGCGTCCGACTCGCTGCCGCAACCCGATCTCGGCCCGCGCGACCGTGCCCGGCGGTCGCAGGTCCTCGCGCTGTCTCCCCGCGAGCGATTGGCCGCGATGCAGCGACTCATCGACCGCTCATGGGCGGTGCTCCAAGGCCATGCCACGGGCCTCGCCCATTTCCGACGGCGCAACTTCAAGGCCCGTGCGATCGGCCGACCGGGCCGGGGGAGCCCGCATGGCCCCTGATCTCCAGGTGCTGGAGGTGCTCACGCGGCACGGCGTCCCGTTCGTGGTGATCGGCGGGCATGCCGTGAACTTCCACGGCTCGCTGCGGGCCACCGAAGACACCGACGTGCTCTGGCTGCGGTCGCCGGAGGCCGAGACGCGGTTGCTGGCCGCCCTCCGCGAAGTCGAGGCTGCATACATCGGCACTGAGATCGATCCGGGTACCGGCGTCGAACGGACGCACCCTGTCACGGAGTCGTTCATCCGCGAGAGCCGGCTGATGATGCTGTGCACGAAGTTCGGCTTCCTGGACCTCTTCGATGCCGTGCCAGGGTTTCCCGACGAGCCCGTGGCGTCGGTTTGGGAGACGGCGGTGGAACTTGACGGCGTGCGGTTCGCCTCGCTCGCCTGGATCCGGCGGATGAAGCGGGCCGCGGGGCGACCAAAAGACCTGATGGACCTCGAGATGCTGCCGGGTGACGACTGACGGCGGTGACCGGTGCGTGTGTGCCCGGCCGACATGAAGGCTATTCTGACCGTGGAGGAGATGCCGTGATGGTCCGCCTCGTGATCGCCGCAGCGTGCGTCGGATGCCTTGTCCTGCCGGATCCGGCCCGGGCCGGGGATCCGGCGCCGCAGCGGACCCGCTGGGAGGCGGCCGTCGAGGCGATGCCGGTCGTGACCGGCGACGCCGTGGCGCCGGCCGCAGACCCGGCCGCCTTCCGCGTGCCGGCCGGCTTCCTCGTGGAGCGAATGTTCGTCGTGCCGCAGGAGGAACTGGGCTCCTGGGTCTGTCTGGCCACGGATGGCGCCGGGCGGTTGATCGCCAGCGACCAGAACGACAAGGGCCTCGTGCGGATCACGCCGGCGGCCCTCGACGGCTCCCGCCCCACGGTCGTGGAGCGGCTGCCGGTGCCGATCTCGCAGGCCCAGGGTCTGTTGTGGGCGTTCGACGCGCTGTACGTCGTGCGGAACGAACGCGGGGAGAGCGGCCTGTACCGCGTCACCGACGCCGACGGCGACGGCATGCTCGACGCAGTCGCGAAGCTCTGCGGGCTCGACGGCAAGGGCGAGCACGGCCCGCACGCCATCCATCTGTCGCCCGACGGCACGCGGCTGTTCGTGATCTGCGGCAACTACACGCCGCCGCCCTTCGCGGTGGAGAATGTCACCCCGCCGCAGACCATGGGGGGCATCCGCCCGAACCAGCGGCGGATCGCGCTGGCGGCCGACGGCGCGAGCCGGCTGCCGGCCGCGTGGGACGAGGACCGGGTCCGCCCGCGGATGTGGGACGCCGGCGGCCATGCCGTGGGCCTCCTCGCCCCCGGCGGCTACGTCGCGAGCACGGACCGCGACGGCAAGGCGTGGGAGATCTGGGCGGCCGGCTTTCGCAACCCGTACGACTTCGCCTTCAACGCCGACGGCGAGATCTTCGTCTACGACGCCGACATGGAGTGGGATTTTGGCCTGCCGTGGTATCGGCCCACGCGGGTGAACCATGCCACGAGCGGCGGCGAGTTCGGCTGGCGGAGCGGCTCCGGGAAGTGGCCGCCGTGCTTTCCCGACAGCCTGCCGCCGATGGTGGAGCTCGGGCCGGGCTCGCCGGTCGGCGTCACGTTCGGCTACGGCACGCGGTTCCCGTCGCGGTATCAACGGGCGCTCTTCGTCTGCGATTGGACGTTCGGCACGATGTACGCGATCCACGTCGAGCCTGCCGGCTCGACCTACCGGGCGACGAAGGAGCAGTTCCTGTCGCGGGCGCCGCTGCCCCTGACCGACGCGGTCGTGGCCGCCGACGGGGCGATCTACTTCACCGTGGGCGGCCGCGGGGGCCAGAGCGAGCTGTACCGCGTGCGGTACGCGGGCGGCGAGCCGACGGCGCCGGTCGAGGCCCGCGACGGCCGCCCCGCCGCCGCGCGGGCCGTGCGGCACGGCCTCGAGGCACTGCACCGCCGCGCGGAGGATCCGGCGGCGGCGGTCGCCGAGGCCCTGCCGCACCTGGCGAGCCCCGACCGCTTCATCCGCTACGCGGCCCGGGTCGCCCTCGAGCACCAGCCGCTGGCGGCCTGGCAGGACAAGGCCCTCGCCGCGGCCGAGCCCCGGGCGCGGATCGCGGCCGCGATCGCGGTGGCCCGGCAGGCCGAGCCGCCGGCGCGGGCGGCGGTGCTCGCGGCACTCGACGCTAGCGCGATCGAGCCGCTCGCCGTGGCGGAGAGGATCGACCTGGCCCGGGCTTACGAACTCGCGATCGTGCGGCTCGGCATGCCGGCGGCCGCCGACCGGGGGCGGATCGTGGCGCGGTTCGGGCCGCTCTTTCCTTCGGGAGACTTCGAGCTCGACCGTCACATGTCGAGCCTGCTCGTGGCACTCCGGGCGCCGGGCATCGTGTCCAGGCTGTGCGGCCTGCTGGCCGCGCCGAGCGGTCCGGCGTCGGCCACGAACCTCGCCGTCGACGAGGACGAGCTCCGCGAGATCATCGGCCGCAACGCGGGCTTCGGCGGCGCCGTCCGCGCGGCGCTCGAGAAGCGGAGCGACTTGATCCAGGTGCACTACGCCTACGTGCTCCGTACCGTCCGCAACCGCGACGCCTGGACGGCGGCAGACAGGAAGGCCTATCACGCCTGGTTCCGGCGGGCGAGCCGGTGGGCCGGAGAGACCTTCCGGAAATACCTGGCGAACATCGAGGCGGAGAGCATCGCCGGCCTCGACGAGAACGAGCGGCTCGCCCTCGAGGCGCGAGGGCTGCTCGAGCGCTGGGTGCCGCCGCCGCTGCCGAAGCCCGCCGGGCCGGGCCGGGCGTGGCCGGCCGACGAGGTGCTGGCGGCAGCCGCGACGGGGCTCGCGGCCGGGCGGAACTTCGAGCACGGCAAGCAGGCCTTCGCCGCCGCCCGCTGCGTCGTGTGCCACCGCTTCGGCGTCGACGGCGGCGCCACCGGCCCCGACCTCACGCAGGCGGGCGGCCGGTTCCAGGTCAAGGACCTCGCCGAGGCGATCGTCCATCCGAGCAAGGTGATCTCCGACCAGTACAAGGCGAGCGTCGTGCAGACGGCCGACGGCCGGGTCGTGACCGGCCGGATCGTGAGTGAATCGCCGGAGACGCTCGTCGTGGTCACCGACCCGGAGGACGCGACGAAGGCCGTGGAGATCAGTCGCTCCGACGTCGAGGAGATCGTGCCCGCGACGGAGTCGCTGATGCCCCGGGGCCTGCTCGACACGCTCAACGAGACGGAGGTGCTCGACCTGTTGGCCTACTGCCTCTGCCGCGGCGACAAGAACGATCCGCGGTTCAAGCCGAAGCCGGCCCGCTGATCGCCGGGGCCCGCGGGGCGGCCGGACGGTGCGGGGGCACGTCCGCGGCAGACGACTCAAGCGGTGCGCGGCGGCTCGTGCGGCTCTACGACAGTCACGCTGACTGCGAACAGCGGGATGCCCAACTGCCGTGGGTCTCCTGGAAAGCTGGCCGGATCACACGTCCACGAGAGCCGCGCCTCGCGGGCCGTCTCGACCGGGGCCGGCATGTCGCTCACGCGCAGGATCAGCGTTCGCCGCTTGCCGAGCACGTGTGCGGACGGGATCGGCCGACCGTCGAGCGCGAATGCCACGTGTTTCGCCAGGTCCCGCGCCCTGCTTCGCAGCCCTCCGGTGTCGAGGCGGATTTCGAGGGTCCGCGCCGGAGGCAGTTCCAGAACGATCGAGGCGGTCGGGGAGGACCACCGCAGGAGGCGGCCGCGGAAGGGCTCCACGTCGTGAAAACCGCGGAGTGCATCATCGGGAAATGTCGCCACACCGGTGCGACGCTGCGACGCCAGGAGACGCGGCAGCCGCCGGAAGTAGTGCGGCAGCCAGACACGCCACCAGCGGGCCAACTGGGCTTTGTAGTGCGCGGTGAATTGGCCTGGCGCGAGGTTGTTCGTGTGGCGGAAGTAGGTGGGAAAGCCGGCGATCCGCTCGCGCCACGGCCGACCTCTGGTGCTTCGCAGGTGCCAGCAGATGTCGAGGGGCAGTTTGTCCCACAGGCTGCGGCAGGGCCGCCGCACCAGCCTCGACTCGACCCGCTCGTGCAACGTCACGGTCGTTCGATCGAGCCGGGCGCAGGCCTCCGCGGGCAGCGGAACGTCCAATTGCTCCCGGAGAAACTTCAGCGTTCCCCGGACGGCCAGCACCGACTCGGTGAGCCGGGCACCCGCCGCGATGCGGTCCCAATCGAGCCGCCCGGCGGATGCCCGCCAGAGCAGAAGGCAATCCGCCAACCATCGGAACGGAGGCACGATGTTGTACCGCACGCCGTGCTCGCACGCCCGCAGGAACTGATCCGAGTGGTCCGGCACGCGGGCCTCGACGCCATGGAAGGAACACGTCACGGAACGCTCCCACGTGGTCCGTTCGAAGTCCTCCGGCACCGCCAGATGAAAGGGCCGCCAGTGCAGATCGATGATGCCCAGGCCGTCTCTGCGGAAGTGGCAGGCATGGAGTGTCTGCGGCAGCGCCGTGGAGTGATGCACCTCGGGCACCCAGCCGCACTGCCCCAGCACCTCCATCGCACGGAGCGCATGGCTCCGTGGCACCATGAGATCGAGGTCTTCCATGGGACGGGTGCCGTAGTCGCGATACACCGATACGGTGAGCGCCGCCCCCTTCGTGAGCATGACGGGAATGCCCGCGTCCGCCAGGCTCGCCAGCAGCGGGGTGTTGCGGCCCAGCAGCAGCCGATTGGCGGTCCAGAAGCGGCGGTAGACGCCGTGCAGCCGGGGCATGAGCGGGCTCGTGACGCCGGCGCGGGCGAGCTGGCGGTACGCCAGGCCGAGCAGCCGGAACGAACCGGAATCGATGGCTTCGAAGTCGTGCGTGCGGACCCACCGCTCCCAGGCCTGCACCGCGGCCGGGGGGTCGAGGAGGCAGGCCCGCAACAGCAGCGTCTGCGTGGGTGTGGGCCAGCAGCCGCCGGGGTAGCGGGTGGAAACCGGCGCAAAGTTGTGAATCGGGGCCATGGCAGCCGGTCGTACCTGGTCTTGCGGTGCTCGCGACGCCCCGCCTAGCCTACGCGCCCGAGGCGAGGAGGTACCCGTGCCATACCGAATCAACGAGCCCGACGCCAGTGCGGAGATTTTCGACGAAGAGGTCCTGGCCATCAATCTCGGCAACGGCCACTACCACAGCATCCGCGGCACGGGCGTGGCGATGTGGAAACTGCTGATCTCCGGATCCGACGCCGCGCAGGTCGTGGAGGCCATGCAGGCCGCGTACGCGACGGATCGGATGACGCTCGCAGCCGACGTCGAGAGCTTCGTGAAGCAGCTCCTCGCCGCGGGCTTGCTGGTCGAGGATGCCGGTGCGGGCTCGACCGCGCCGGCGGCTCCGATCCGATCTCCGGATACGACCGGATACAGTCCCCCCATCTTCGAGAGCCATGCGGACATGCAGGAACTCCTGCTCATCGACCCCATCCACGACGTGGACGTGCAGGTCGGCTGGCCCCTGCGCGCCGCGCCGGACGAGGCCGCATGAGTCCTGCGGATTCGGCCGCTCATCCGTCGGCGGTGCACCGGATCCTCGCCTCGTGCTTTCACAGCCTGTGCGCCGCGTTCTCCGCGGCGGAGGCGCGGATCGGCGGTACCGACCGGTCCTCCGCGCTCGCCGGCCACACCGTCCGGGTCCGCAGCGTGGGGATGCATCTCGACGCCGCGCTCGCGGCCGCCTGGGCCCACATGGCCGCGGGGAGCGCCTACGCGACGCGGCCCGCGCTAGAGATCCTGGCCTGGGATGAGGCGGAAAGCGGGGTTCCCGCGCCGGAACTGCCCTGGTCGTGGGCGGACCTGTCCGGCACCGTGCGGCTCGTGCTCCCGCCGGGCGGCGAGGCCTACCGGGTCCACGCCTACGAGGAAGCCGCGATGTTCTTCCTCTACTCGGTGACGGAGAACAAGGCCGTCTTCTGGACGCGGGATGCCAGGCGGCTGCCCACCTTCTTTCGCGCTGCGCCCTTCCTGACCCTGGTCCATTGGTGGGCCCAGACCCGCGGCCTGCGGCTCGTGCATGCGGCCGCCGTGGGCACGGATGCCGGGGCGGCGCTGATCGCGGGGAAGGGCGGCTCGGGAAAGTCCACCACCGCGCTGGTGTGCGTGCTCGCGGGCATGCAATTTCTCAGCGACGACTTCTGCCTGGTGCAGGCCGGAGAGCCGGCCCTCGTGCATTGCCTCAACAGCAGCGGCAAGCTGCAGCGGGGGCATTTTCAGCGGTTTCCCGCCCTTGCCGCCCGCGCGGTCGATCCGGTGCCGGACGGGTTCGACAAGCCGCTGATCTTCGTGCACGAGCACTTTCCGGCGCAGGTGCAACGCCGGCTGCCCCTGCGGGCCGTGGTGTTGCCCCAGGTCACTGGAGGGGACACGACCTCCTGGGAGCCGGTGTCCCCCGCCACGGCGCTGCGGTCGCTGACGTCGAGCACGATGTTCCAGTTCGCTCCGCACGATGCTGCGGCTTTCCGCGACCTCGCGGCGGTGCTGCGCGGCCTCCCCTGCTTCCGGCTCTTGCTGGGCACCCGCCCCGAGCAGATCGCCGCCGCCGTCAAGGACATCCTCACCAGCGCCCCATCCGGGCGAGCGAGGCCTTGAACATGCGAATCCTCTTTTGGTGCGAGATCTTCCTGCCCCACGTCGGCGGCGTCGAAATCCTCGTCAGCCAACTCGCCCGGGCGCTCGTGCGGGAGGGCCACGCCTGCGGGATCCTCACGAATCGGCACGCGGCGGACCTGCCCGACCGGGAAGACCATCAAGGGGCCGAGATCCATCGCATCGACTTCATCCGCGCGCTCCAGAGCCGCGAGCCGGGCCGGCTGCATCGGCTCTGCCGCCAGGTGCGGGAGATCCGCGACCGCTT
>JBJTHX010000148.1:0-3189 GCA_046094745.1 Planctomycetia bacterium | reverse complement strand
CGGGGGCCATGGATGGCCCCGCAGGCGTGAATTCAGTAGTCGTACCACATCCCGATCCCGGCCCGGTTCTGGTTGTAGAACACGAACTCGTACTGCGGATCGGAGCCGTAGAGATATTCGAAACCGATGCGAAACAACTTCTCGCTGCGGTCGCCGCGCCAGGCCCAGCCGGCCTGCACGCAGACGTTGCCGCCCCAGTCGAGTTCCTGCCGCGACATCCCGTTGACCGCCATGAAGGGCGCGCCCTGGATGCCGGTGGGCCGGGCCTGGATGAGTTCCGTGCCGAACTGGAACTCCCACGGCTCGGAACCCCCCGAGTTGAAGAACGAGTAGCCCACCTCGCCGTAGAGCCGCAGCCAGTCGAACGCGTAGTACGAGTTGCCCCACACGATGCAGTCGCGCACGTAGTTCACCCGCGGAAACGTGTCGTAGCGGAGCATCGCCTCGTCGCCCAGATGGGCGCTGAGGTGGTAGTAGGCGAGTTTCGTCTGCCAGCGGCCGACGCCGTAGACGAGCGGGATGCCGAAACGGTAGTCGGAGGACATCAGGTCACGGTCGAGCGCCGGATCGAGTCGCACGAACGCGGCGCCCTCGATCTGCACTTCGAAGCCCTGCGGGTGCAGCACGGGATCCGAGCCGTAGCGAAGAATCGATGCCCGGCCACCGAGGGTCGAGTCCCACAGCCAGCCGCCCGCCACCGACGGATTGAACGGGTCGGGCGCCGTGTCGTCGTACCAGACCGTCGCGAACCGCGGCTCCTTGGGCCCCGCGAGATAGCTCGTATAGATCAGGTTGTTCGGCAGGATGTGCCAGCCCCAGGGCCGCGGCGCCCACAGGTCGTCGAAGCACGGCGGATAGCCCGCATGCGGGACGATGCACTCGTCCGGGCAACACGGACCGGCCTCGTAGGGGCTGTCGAGGATTACCGGCCCCTGCGGGTACACCGGCGGCAGGGACCGCAGGTCGGGGGCGGCGGGCACCGCGGGCACGAACTCGAGAGCCGGGGACTCCGCGGCGTCGACGCACGCCGGTGCCACCATGCAGGCGACGAGCAGCGTCAGGGCCCAGGCCGCTCGGCCAGATCGCCAGCCCC
Source organism: Planctomycetia bacterium (assembly GCA_046094745.1). GTDB lineage: Bacteria > Planctomycetota > Planctomycetia > Pirellulales > UBA1268 > QWPN01. Next base: position 2,096 of record JBJTHX010000148.1, on the reverse strand, counting down.
ACGCGGGAACGAGGAGCACGGCGGCGATGAAACGGTGACTGCGCATGGACTGGGGCCGTGTGGCTCCGGACGGCGAATCGGCGATGGCGGCACGGCACTCTATGGAGGTCGCGGCCGGCCGCCCCAGAGAGATCGGCACCTCGCCGGGGATTCCCGCATGCTTCCGTCGCCACTTCGGGACGGCGTTGCGCGGCGGGGAAACCCGGGCAAGATCGCGAAGCCGGCCCGTTGTGCAGCCCACGCCCGTTGGCCGAAGCCCCCAGCCCCCGGGCCTGCCGCGGGCGGCCCTGCCTGCCGGCTCTGGCGGGAGCGACCGCCGATCGCGTACGTTGGTCGGCCCTGGGAAAGTACCGGTTCGGGAACCCCGTCGATGACCGACCGTCGCGCTGCCGCCTGGCCCTTCGCCTGCCTGCTCTCCCTGCTCGTCGGGTGCGGAGGCCCCACCTCCGCGCCGACTCCCGCCGGAGGCGAGTTGCCGGGCCTGAAGCGGCTCATCTTCCTCACCAACGGCGACGACCCCTTTTGGGACGCCTGCAACGCGGGCCTCGTCGAGGGCGCGAAGCGATTCGGCCTCGAGGGCCGGGGCCTGCGGGTGGTGATGGAGAAGAACAACGGCACTGCCCAGGGCCAGATCGAAAAACTGCGGCAGTTCGGCAGCCAGTCGGACATCGCGGGAGTCGCCATCTCCGTGATCCAGGCCGACAACGCGGCGATCGTCGAGGAGATGAAAAGCCTGGCCGCCAAGGGGGTCAAGGTGATCACGGTCGACGGCGACGTCAACCGCGGCACCTTCCGCGATGCGCGGCCCTTCTACATCGGCACCGACAACCACGTCGGCGGCAGACTGCTGGGCGCCGCGGCCAGGGCGATCCTCGCCGCCCGTGGTCGGACCTCCGGCGGCTACGTGCAGTTCGCCGGCTTCACCGACAACGACAACGCGCGGTCCCGGATGAACGGCTTCAAGGAGGCCGTGGGCACGGCCTTCACCGAGGCCGACCGGATGAGCGACGAGATGGACCTCGCCAAGGCCCGCGACAACGTCCGCACGGCGCTGGTCAACCACCCCGACCTGGTCGCCCTGGTGGGCATCTGGGCCTACAACGCGCCGGCGATCGCCGAGGTGGTCGAGGAGCGGGGCGTCCGCGATCGGCTCGCCGTGGTCACGTTCGACGCCCAGGCGGCCGCCATCGAGCGGATGGCCGCCGGGAAGATCGACGCGATGGTGGTGCAGAACCCCTTCGAGATGGGCGTCCGCACGGTCCGGCTGCTCGCCGCCATGCACGCCGGCGACGACGCGACGATCGCCGAGATGTACCCCCATCGCGCCGCTCCCGACGGCGACCTGCACACGACCGGCCTGCGGCTCATCGTTCCCGACGCCAACCCGCTCGTGAAGCCCGCCGACGTCGGCATGGAGGGCTTCGAGTACCTGCCGCTGGCGAAGTTCCGCGAGTGGCTGGCGGCTTACGGCCTGTCGAGTTCCTGACCCCCGATGGCCGCGCCTGCCGGACCCACGACACCGTTCCGCCTGCTGCGTCCGGGCGAATGGGCGCTGCTCGCGGCGATCCTCGTGGCCGTGGCGTTGACGGCGCTGGTCGATGCGAACCACAGCTACTGGTTTCGGCCGCTGGAGAGCCTGCGGGACATCGCCCGCAACACGGCGCTGCTCGGCATCTTCGCCCTCGGCGCCACGGTCGTGATCGTCGCCGGCGGCATCGACCTCTCGGCCGGTTCGATGATCGCCCTGTCCGGCACGGTCGCCGCCTCGACGATGGTCGCCCTGGCACCGCAGGCGATGACGGGCTTCAAGCCGGTCGGCCCGGCGGTGGTGGCCGTGGCCTGCGCCGCCGCCCTGTTCACCGGCTTCCTCGTGGGCACCTTGCACGCCTGGCTGATCACCGCGATCCGCCTGCCCCCCTTCATCGCCACGCTGGCCACGCTCGTCGGCCTGCGGAGCCTCGCCCGGGCGCTGTGCGAGAGCACGACCGCCGCCTTCACGCCCACGAAGAGCGCCCTCGTCAACGTCTCCGATCCGCTCTTCAAGGCGGTCCGCGACAACGTCTGGATCCCGGTCGCCGTCTTCGGGGTGCTGGCCT
>JBJTHX010000147.1:0-6500 GCA_046094745.1 Planctomycetia bacterium | reverse complement strand
CCCCCACGGTGGCAGGGCGGGCTGAGCGGCCACCCCCCCCCCCCGAGCACCGTATTCTTCCTCAAGGTTTGCCCGCCCGGACGTCGATGGACCCCGGAAAGGCTGGGGAGTCATCGGGGCTCGGCGCGAGCGGGAGGACAGGTCGACCGTGGACGCGTCGCTGCATCGCCCCGCCGCCGGCACCGTCGGCCGTCCGTTCGGGCCGCTGACCTATCTCGTCGGCCACTCCCGCGGCGGGACGACCTGGCTCGGCGCGCTCGTCGCCTGCCATCCGGCCGTCCGCTACCTGTTCGAGCCGTTCGCATCGCAGGCGCATCCCTGCACCGGCATCGACACGCAGACCATATTCAACGGCGGGCGGTTCATCCACCGGCGGAAAGTGGGCCGCCCGGTGGCCGACATCCCGGTTCCCCGGTTCTTTCGCGACCCGGCTACCGATCCGGACGGCGACCTGCTGGCCACCCTGGCCGCCGTGCACCTCGGGCAGGTCGCCCGGCAGGCCTTCCCCGCGGAGCGTGGCTACCACCTCGTCGCCAAGCAGCCGCGGATCGAGAACGTCGGCTGGGCGGCCGCGGCGATCGCAGCCGACCACGTGATCGCCCTCGACCGGCACCCCTTCGGCGTGGTCAACAGCGTCCGCCGCTGGGGAATGCTCAACTGGACGAGGATCGAGTGGGCGATCCTCCGCGACGATCCCGCGCTCGGGCCGGCCGACCGGGCCCTCGTCCACGACGCCCAGTCCCCGGAGGAACGGCTGCTCGTGACGAGCTGGCTGCGGTCGCGACACCTGCGCCGCTTCGCGGCAGCGCATCCCGCGACGGTGCTCGTCGACTACGAGTCGCTGTGCCTCGACCCCGGCGCCGAGACGGCCCGTCTCTGGCGGACCATCGGCCTCGCCGCGGAGGACGCCGCGCTGGTGCGGCTGCGGGAGTTCCTCGCCACCCGCGGCGACGGCGAGGACCGGCGGTCGCGGTTCCTGAACGTGCACAAGGATCCGCTCTCACGGGTGCATGCCTGGCGGCAGGAACTGCCCGCCTCCATCCGCCGCGGGCTGGAGGCGTTCGTCCGTCGTCACGCGCTGGACATCCCGCTGCCGGGCGCGGGGCTGCCGGCGATGGCGGCCGGGGAGCGCTGGCTCGCCCGCCGCGCCGACCTGTTCGCCGTCGGCGGCCACTGCCGCCGCCTCGCGGCCGGGCTGGCCGGGATCGACCGGGCCCGGGCCGCATGACGCCGACACGCCCCGCGGGAAGCGCCCCATGATCTGCCATCGCCAGCGCGTCGTGTTCGTGCACCTGCGCCGCACCGCGGGCAATTCCATCGAGGCGGCGCTGGGCGGGATCCTGCTCTTCGACCGCTGGTTCCGCCCGACCGACGCCTGGGACAATCGCCTCCACCGGGGCCGCTCGTGGTACAAGCGCGACCGCCGCGGGCACCGCATCCACGACACGGCCGCCGAGATCCGCGGCCGCTACCCGCGCGAGTTCGACCGCTACTTCAAGTTCACGATCGTGCGCAACCCGTGGGCGCAGATGGCGTCGCTCTACGGACGGCTCCATCCGCACGACGCTCCCTTCGCGGGCTTCCGCGACTGGCTGCACGGCTTCGCCCTGCTGCCGGGAACGGTGCCGCAGGCGAGCCTCCATGACGACGCCGGCCGCTGCCTGGTCGATTTCGTCGGCCGGTTCGAGCGGCTCCAGGAGGACTTCGACACGGCCTGCGACCGGGCCGGCATCCCGCGCCGCGCGCTGCCGCAGACCAACCCCGGCGGCGGCCCCGGCCTGGCGGCGGTCTACGACGACGAGACCCGCGACCGTGTCGCGCGGCTCTTCGCCGCCGACATCGCCCGCTTCGGCTACGCCTTCGAGGCCGCCGCGGGGCCGACCCGCCAGGCCGCCTGAGGAACGCGACATGCACGCCCGCTTCATCGTCCATCATCCGCGCCGGCTGGTCTACGCCGAGTTGCCGAAGTGCGCGTCGACGACGATGCACAAGTTGTTCCTCGACATCAGCGGCATCCACACCGACCTCGAGCCGCACTATGCGATCTGGCGGGAGCCGCTGGCGGCGGCCCGCCGCGCCGCGGGGCTCGAGGCGTTCGAGATCGAGGACGATGCGCTCGCCGGCTTCGTCCGCCGGCACCAGGGCTACCGGTTCTTCACGGTCGTCCGCAATCCCTACGGCCGCTGCCTGTCGGGCTACGGCCAGCAGGTCCGCCGGTATGCCAAGCGGTTTCGCCGGGTCGCCTTCGCCCGCGCCAAACTGCGGCAGCTCCTCTCGCCCCGGCTCCCGGGCGACGCCGCCACGCCCCACCGCGTCGTCACGGAGACGCTCCAGCGCACGATCCCGTTCCGCTCGTTCGTCGCGGGCCTCCAGCGGCACGGCACGGCGTTCGACAAGCACTTCGAACTGCAGTCGAACGTCGTCCGGCTCGGCCGCGTGCCCTACGACACGCTCGTGCAAATGGAGGATCTGGCCGCGGGCCTGCGTGGGCTGTTCACCGCCGCCGGCGATCTCGACGCCATCCCGGCGTGCAACGTCACCCGCTCGGGCACCGCCGTGGACCGGCTCGAGCCCGACCTGAAGCGGGCGATCCACGCGCTCTACGAGCCCGACTTCCGCAACCTGGGCTACGCCGCCTAGGCGGACGGCCGACGAGGAGCAGCCGATGTACACGATCGACCTGGCTGGCAAGGCGGCGCTGGTCACCGGCGGCGGCCAGGGGCTGGGCCTGGCGACGGCCCGGGCCCTGCACGCCGCGGGCGCGGCGGTGGCGCTGGTCTACATGCCGGACGGCGCGCGCGCGAACGAGGCGCAGGCCGAACGGGCGGCCGCGGACCTCGGGTCGCGGGCCGCCGCGTTCCCCGCCGACGTCCGCGACCCGGCGGCGATCGGGGCCGCCGTCGGTGGGGCGATCGACCGCTTCGGCGGCCTCGACATCCTCGTCAACAACGCCGGCATCCTCCGCGACCGCACGCTCCGCAAGATGACCGCCGCGGAGTGGCAGGAGGTCATCGACACCAACCTCACCGGCACGTTCAACGCCTGCCAGGCGGCGGCGGATCGGCTCCGCGACGGCGGCCGGATCGTGAACGTGGCCTCGCTCTCCGCGTTCGTGGGCTTCTTCGGCCAGGCCAACTACGCCGCCTCGAAGGCGGGCATCGTCGGCCTCACGAAGGTGCTCTCCCGCGAGGTCGCCCGGCGCGGCATCACCGTCAACGCGGTGGCCCCGGGCGTCGTGCTCACCGACATGGGGCGGTCGATCCCCGAGGAGGCGCGGGCGGCGATGCTGGTGAACATCCCGCTGGGCCGGTTCGCCGAGCCCCACGAGGTGGCCGCGGCCGTCCTCTTCCTGGCGAGCCCGATGGCGTCGTACGTCACCGGCCAGACGCTCCACGTCAACGGCGGCTGGTGGGGATGAGCGGCCGAGCGCAGCCGCGGCCCGGAGGCGGGCGGGCCACGCCCTTGCCAGCCGTGCGGCACGGCCGGGACAATGCAATCAGTGCGGTCGCGGCTCCGCCGCGGCCCGACACCGCTCCCGGAACACGATCATGCCCACGCTCCGCGAACTGGCCCGCACGACCGCCCAGGAGGAGGAGACGCTGCGGCTGGGAGGCGGCCAGGCGGGCTGGGAGCGGCAGCGGAAGCTCGGGCGGCTGCCGGTCCGCGAGCGGCTCGCGCGGCTCCTCGACGAGGGTACGCCCTTCCTTGAACTCGGCCTGTGGGCCGCCTGGCGGATGTATCCCGAATGGGGCGACGTGCCGGCGGCGGGCATCGTCACGGGGATCGGCACGATCAGCGGCCGGCCCTGCCTCGTCGCCGCCAACGATGCGACGGTCAAGGCCGGCGCGATGTTCCCCCAGTCGGTGAAGAAGCTGATCCGCGTGCAGAAGGTCGCCCACCTGCTACGGCTGCCGCTGGTCTATCTCGTCGACTCCGCAGGCGTGTTCCTGCCGCTGCAGGCCGAGATCTTCCCCGACGAGGACGACTTCGGCCGCATCTTCCGCAACAACTCCGTGCTCTCCGCGGAGGGCATCCCGCAGATCGCCGCCGTGATGGGCAACTGCATCGCCGGCGGCGCCTACCTGCCGGTGCTGTGCGACAAGATCCTGATGACGGAGGGCAGTTCGCTGTGTCTCGCCGGGCCCGCGCTCGTGAAGGCGGCGGTGGGGCAGACGGTCGACCCCGAGGAGCTCGGCGGCGCCGCCATGCACGCGGCCACGAGCGGCACGATCGACTTCCGCGAGCCGGACGACCCGGCCTGCCTCGCGCGGCTGCGGGCGCTCGTGGCGCTCATGCCCTCGCGGGACGCGACGCCGGCGGGCCCGGAGCCCGCGCGGGACGTCGAGGACGTCTACGACATCGTGCCCGCCGACGGCCGCGGCGAGTACGAGATCCGCGACGTGCTCGCGGCGATCGTCGACCGCGACAGCCTGCAGGAGTTCCGCCCCGAGCACGGGCGGACGCTCGTCACCGCCACCGTGCGGATCGGCGGCCGGCCGGCCGGCGTGGTGGCCAACGCGCGGAAGCGGACGCAGACCTCCCGGGGCGAGGTGCAGATCGGCGGCGTGCTCTACGGCGACGCCGCCGAGAAGGCGGCCCGGTTCGTCGCCGACTGCGACCAGAACCGCGTGCCGCTCGTGTTCCTCCAGGACGTGCAGGGCTTCATGGTCGGCCGCGAGGCGGAGCAGTCGGGCATCATCCGGTCGGGCGCCGAACTGGTGCGGGCGATGAGCATCGCCACGGTGCCGAAGTTCACCGTGATCATCGGCAGCTCCTACGGCGCCGGGCACTACGCCCTGTGCGGGCGGGCCTACGACCCCGCGCTGATCCTCGCCTGGCCCAACGCCCGCTACGCGGTGATGGGGGGCGGGCAGGCGGCCGAGACGCTGCTCGCCCTGCGGGTCCGCGACGCCGAGAAGGCCGGCAAGCCGCCCGCGGACCGGGAGGTGGCCGAACTCCGCGACGCGATCCGCCGCTCCTACGCCGAGGAGACCGACATCCGCTACGGCGCCGCCCGCGGCTGGGTCGACGCCATCATCCAGCCGCACGAGACGCGGAAGTGGCTGGCCTCCGCGCTGGCGGTGATCCGCCCCGAGGACCTCCGCCGGCCGCCCGGCATCGCGAGGCACGTGTGAAGGACGTCGTCCGGATCGGCAACGCCCAGGCCTTCTGGGGCGACCGCCCGTCGGCGGCGCGGGACCTGTTGCGGCAGGAGCCCGACCTCGACTTCCTCACGATGGACTACCTGGCCGAGGTGTCGATGTCGATCCTCGCCGGCCAGCGGGAGAAGGACCCGCGGCTCGGCTACCCGCGGGACTTCGTCGAGGTGGTGCGGGGCCTGGCCGACTACTGGGCCGCGGGCGGCCGCTGCCGCCTCGTCGTCAACGCCGGCGGCCTGAACCCCGCCGGCTGCGCGGCGGCCTGCCGGGCCGCGCTCGAGGAGGCGGGCTGCCGGCCGCTGGTCATCGGCGTCATCTCGGGCGACGACGTGCTCGAGGACCTGCGGCGCAACACGCCGGCCGGCGACGTGCACGCGAATCTCGACAGCGGCGAGCCGCTGCGGGCCGTGGCCGACCGGCTCGTGACGGCCAACGCCTACCTCGGCGCCGCGGGCATCGTGGCGGCGCTCGAGCAGGGCGCCGAAATCGTGATCACCGGCCGCGTGGCCGACCCGTCGCTCGTCGTCGCCTGCTGCCGGCATGCCTTTGGCTGGCAGGCCGACGACTGGGACCGGCTGGCAGGCGCGACCGTCGCCGGGCACCTGATCTAGTGCGGCACGCAGGTCACCGGCGGCATCTCCACCGACTGGCTCGTCGTGCCCGATCCGGCCCACATCGGGTTTCCGGTGGTGGAGGTCGACCGGCGGGGCGGCTGCGTGGTGACGAAGCCCGCCGGCACCGGCGGCCTGGTGACGCCCGCGACGGTGAAGGAGCAGCTCGTCTACGAGATCGGCGACCCCGCCCGCTACGTCAGCCCCGACGTCACCGTCTCGTTCCTCGACCTCGCGGTCGGGGAGATCGGCCCCGACCGCGTGCGGGTGGACGGCGCCCGCGGCGGGCCGCCGCCCGCCACGCTCAAGGTGAGCGCGACGCTCCGCGACGGGTTCCGCGCCGCGGGCACGCTCACGATCTTCGGGCCCCACTCGGCCGCCAAGGCGCGGCGGTGCGGCGCGATCGTGCTCGACCGCCTGCGGGAGGCGGGCTGCGTCTACCGCGACACGGTGGTCGAATGCCTCGGGCGGGCCGAAAGCGTGCCCGTCGTGCCGGCGGCCGGCCGCGGCTCGGAAGGGTACGAGAAGGTACTTCGGATCGCCGTCGAGGGCGAGTCGCGTGGCGATGTCGAGGCGTTCACCCGCGTCCTGCTGCCGCTGGTCACGGCCGGCCCGCAGGGCACCACCGGCTACGCCGAGGGGCGGCCGCGGGTGCATCCGGTGTTCCGCTACTGGCCCTGCCTGATCGACGCCGCGCGGGTCGCGGCCAGCGTGTCGGCGGTGGCGAGCG
>JBJTHX010000146.1:0-2640 GCA_046094745.1 Planctomycetia bacterium | reverse complement strand
CAGCGACCTCGACCCGCAGGCGGTCGAGGCAGCCCGGGCCTGCGTCACGGCGGCGGGCCCACCGGGCCAGGTGCTTGAAACGCTTGGCGAGCCGGCGGCGGAAGTCGCCAATCTGGTCGGCGGTCGTGCGCCCGCGGGCCCGGGCGGGGGCGGCGACCGAGCCGGCGCGAGCGGCGGGGGCCTCCGGCTCGCCGCTCGTCGGCTCGTCGCCCCCGCCCGGCCGCCACCAGCCGGCGATCGCGAGGATCCCGGCGGCGAGCACCTCCGAGAGCGGCGCCTCCACCTCCCCCATCCGCCAGCCCCGCTGGTGCAGCGACCGGCCGGCGGCGTCGCGGAAGATCGTGGCCACGTCACCCACGAGGTGCAGCGCCAGCCGGAGCGTCGCCCCGCGGAGCTGCACGCTCGGCCGCCTGCCGCTCGGCGTCCGCAACTGGTCGACGACGGCGTCCTTCACGACCTGCGCGGCGTAGAGCGAGTGCGTGGTGAACGTGTCGTGGATGGCGGCGTCGACCCGCAGCGTGTCCGAGGCCTTGAGCTGCTCCGTCCAGTCGACCTCCTGCATGGCCCGGTAGAGGGTCTCGGGCGCGTCGACCCGAAACCGTCCGAGCGGCTCGAGCACGCGGATCGCCGTGCGGCATTCGAGCACGGCCCGGTAGAGCGTCTCTCTCTCGGCTCCGGGGGCCGCGGCGAACTCGATGGTCCGCCGGCCGATCCGCAGATCGGTCGCCCCCAGCGCCTCCAGTTCCCGCGCCAGCACCCACTCGAGCCCCTCGAGCGTCCGTGCGGTCAGTCGCGGCGGCTCCTCGGCCACGGGCGCCGGCAGCGGCCGGAACGCGGGGGGCGGCGAGGGAAAGTCGATGGCCATTCCGATCAGTCTACGCTTCGACTCACCCATGCTCCCGCGCCACCCAGCGAGGGGCTGCCCATCCCCTCGAGACGGCGTTGCTGGCCAGCGCAGCCAGGATGCCGGAGCGCAGCCAGCATCGAGCGAGCGAAGGTCAGGGTGACCGCAGCGAGCGTCCGGCGAGAGGGCGTGGGCAGCCCCGATCGCGACGAACGTCAGGCGACGAGGCCTTGCCAGCCCCGCGCCCGCGTTCAGCGGACCGCGGCCGTCTCGCTCGGGAATCGATCCTGGATCGGCTGCACGCCCATCGGCTCCGTCCGCTGGCCCTCCATCGCGCGGACGCAGGCCTCGGCGGCCGGCAGCGTGGTGATGCAGGGGACGCCGTAGAGCACGCTCGCCGCGCGGATCCGGCCCTCGTCGGTCCGCGCCCCCTTGCCCCGCGGCGTGTTGAAGATCAGTTGCACGCGGCCGTCGATGAGATGGTCGATGAGGTTCGGATGCCCCTCCTGCAGCTTCTTCACCACCTCGACGGAAATCCCCGCGGCGGCGAGTTCCCGGGCGGTGCCCGAGGTGGCGATCAACTCGAAGCCCAGGGCCACCAGCCGCCGGGCGACGTTCACCATGTAGTGCTTGGCCTGGGGGCTGGCCACCGAGACGAAGATCCGGCCCCGTTCCGGCAGGAGGATCCCGGCGGCGATCTGGCTCTTGGCGAAGGCGATCGCGAACGTGTCGCTGACGCCCATCACCTCGCCCGTGCTCCGCATCTCCGGCCCCAGGGCGATGTCCACCCCGGCGAACTTCACGAACGGGAACACGCTCTCCTTCACGCTCACGTGGGAGGGCACCGGGTCGGACTCGACCCCCTGCTCCGCGAGCCCCACGCCGGCCATCGCCTTGACCGCCACCTTCGCCACCGGCAGCCCGGTGGCCTTGGCCACGAAGGGCACGGTGCGGCTGGCCCGCGGATTCACCTCGATGACGTACAACGCCGGCTTCGTCGCCCCATCGGCGTCGGTCTCCTTCTTCACGGCAAACTGCACGTTCATCAGCCCCACGACGCCCAGGCTCCGCGCCAGGCCCGTGGCCGCCCGCTTGATCTCGGCGATCATCTCCGCGGACAGGCTGTGCGGCGGGATGCAGCAGGCCGAGTCGCCGGAGTGGACGCCGGCCTCCTCAATGTGCTCCATGACGCCGGCGACGATCACGTCGGTGCCGTCGGCGATGCAGTCGACGTCCACCTCGATCGCATCCTCCAGGAACCGGTCGATGAGCACCGGCTGCCCCTGGGCCACCGCGAAGGCCTCGGCGACGTACCGCTCGAACTGCACCTGGTCGTAGCAGATCTCCATCGCCCGGCCGCCGAGCACGAAGCTCGGCCGCACCAGGCTCGGGTAGCCGATCCGGGCCACCTCGCGGCGGGCCTGCTCCAGCGTCCGGGCGATGCCGCTGGCGGGCTGCCTGAGGCCGAGCCGGTCGAGCAGGTCGCGGAACTTCTCCCGGTCCTCGGCCATCTCGATCGTGTCGACGCTGGTGCCGATGATCGTTAGGCCGGCCGCATGCAGCGCCCGGGCCAGGTTCAGCGGCGTCTGGCCGCCGAGCTGCACGATCACGCCGTCGGGCTCGATCCGGTCGGCGATGTTGAGCACGTCCTCGCAGGTGAGCGGCTCGAAGAACAACAGGTCGCTCGTGTCGTAGTCGGTGCTCACCGTCTCCGGGTTCGAGTTGACCATCACGCTCTCGATGCCGAGCTCGCGGAGGGCGAAACTCGCATGGCAGCAGCAGTAGTCGAACTCGAT
>JBJTHX010000145.1:0-29870 GCA_046094745.1 Planctomycetia bacterium | reverse complement strand
GTGTACCGGGTCGAGGAGATTCGCGGCCTGGAGAGCCTGCCCGCCTTCGAGGCCTTTCTGGCCGACGACGCGGAGCCGTGGATCGGCGGATTCGACCTCCCTTTCGGACAGCCGCGGCAGCTCATCGAACACGAGGGCTGGCCGACCGCCTGGCCTGCGTTCGTCGACTTCTACTGCCGCCGTCCGCGGGAGCGGCTGCGGCGCACGTTCAAACGCTGGTGCGACGCGCGACCCGCGGGCGACAAGTTCGCCTGGCGGGCCACCGACAAGCCGGCCGGCTCGAGCCCGGCGATGCGCTGGGCCAATCCGCCGGTGGCCTGGATGATGCACGCCGGCATCGGGCGGATGCTGGCCGCCGGTCTGACCTTCCCGGCCCATGATCACCCGCGGCGCACCCGCAGCCGCAGCCGGCTGGGCCGTGCGGCCCGCGTCGCCTTCGAGGCCTACCCCGGATGCACGGCCCGCCGGGTGACGAGGCTCTCCTACAAGAGCGACGCGTCCGCCAAGCAGACGGCCGATCGCCGCGCGCGGCGGCGGGAGATCCTCCGCGCGATCGAAGCGGGCACGGCGGGCCTCGCCGTGGTGGCGGAAATTCCCGCTGGCTGGCGGCGGCGGATGGTGGCCGACGGCTCGGGCGACCTGCTTGATGCGGTGATCTGCGGCCTGCAGGCGTGCCATGCGCTGCGGGCACCGCGGCTCGGCCTGCCGCCGAACCTCGACCCGCTCGAGGGCTGGATCGCCGCGGTGCCGTGACGTCCGCGCCGCGGTTCGCCCGGTTCACGGGCCTCCCTTGAGCCGGGCCACCTCGGCCTCGAGTTGCCTGATCCGCTCCTCCATATCGCGGAACTTCCGCCGCGCCTCGTCCATCCGCTCCTTCGCCTCCTCCATCCGACGCCGCCCCTCCTGCATCCGCTCTTCCATCCGGCGGCGGACGTCTTCGGGAATGTCGAGCCGCTCGCGTGGCCCTGCGGCGGCTCCGGGCCCGCGCGGCCGGTCCATCTCGGGCCGGGGGCGCCGCGGCCGCTCGCCCTCGGGGCGGGACGGCGGCCCACTCTCGATGCCGAGTTTCCGCTCGATGCGACCGAGCCGCCGCATGATCTCGTGCAACGCCCGCATGGCGGCCCGGTGCATGTCCGGCCCGCCGGGCGGCCCCATCCGCTCGGGCCCCATGCCGTGGTGGTGCCACGGACCGTGCGGATGGCCGTCGCGGCGGCGATGCTCGCGAGGCGGCCGATCATCCGCATCGGCTTCGTCGATCTCGAACGTCCGCTCGTCTTCGGGTTCGGCGAGCGGCACGTCCTCTTCAGCCTCCTCGTCGGCCCCGATCACGGCGACCACGCCCATCCAGGTGGCCACGAGGCGATCGAGAGGACCGGCCGCGGACGCGGCATGGGCGGCCGGGGACCAGCCGAGAGCCAGCAGGCAGGCCGCGGATGCGGCCCCGAAGAACACCGGCGACGCACGACGACGCATGGCGAGACTCCTGGAAAGGAAAAGGGGGCGGGCGGTTGGGCACGCCCGGCGGTGCTGCCGGGGGTATCCTGCTTGTGGTATGAACGGCCCGACCGATGAAAAGTTGCGGGACCCCGCCCTCGTCGATTTCGGCGTCGATTCCGCGGGGGCCGGTCGCCGCCTGGAGCGGCTGGGGGGCCTGCTCGTGGACCGGCCGCTGCCGCAAGCGGACGCCGGGCGGCGGCGGCCCGCGGCCTGGCCGGGGGCGGCGGCCGTGTACCGCCCCCCTGCCGGTGACCGGGGAGGCTGGGCGTTCAATGCCCCCCTGCCCGACCCCTGGCGCGTGCACGTGCCCGTCGGCCCCGCGGCGCTCGCGCTCGAGGTGCGACCGGCGCCTTCCGGCCAGATCGGTGTCTTTCTCGAGCAGGTCGAGCAGTGGCGGTGGCTCGCCGGCACGACGCCCCGGGGGGGCGTGATGCTCTCGCTGTTCGCCCACTCCGGCGCCGCCTCGCTGGCGATGGCCGCCGCGGGCGCGGAGGTCGTGCACGTCGATGCGTCGAAGCAGGCGATCGCGCTGGCCCGCCGGAACGCGGCGGCCTCGGGGTTGGCCGATCTGCCGATCCGCTGGGTCTGCGAGGACGCGGCCATGTTCGTCGCCCGCCAGACCCGCCGCGGCCAACGGTTCTCCGGCGCCGTGCTCGACCCACCCTCCTGGGGACACGGCCCACGCGGCGAGGCGTTCGCGATCGACCGCGACATGGTGCCCCTCGTGCACGCGGTGGCGCGACTCCTGTCCGCCCGCGGTGCTCCGCCGCCGGGGCCGGTTTTGCTCACGTGCCACTCGCCCGCCTGGCATCACCGCCGCTTGCGGGACACACTGGACGCGGCCGGTGTCGCCGCCGCCCTGCCGCCGGGCGGGCTCGAGAGCGGCCGTCTCACCTGCACCGACGATTCCGGCCGCACGCTCGACCTCGGCGACTTCGCCCGCCGCTCACCATCGGCATGAGCAACTTCGAGACCATCACGAGCACCACAAATCCGCGGGTCCGCGCCGCGGCCGCGCTCCGGGAGGCCGCCGCCCGCCGGGAGGCCGGCCTGACGCTCGTGGACGGCCGCCGCGAGTGCACGCGGGCCGCGGCGGCGGGCGTCGAGATCGTCGATCTCTTCCTCGCCGCCGACCTGTTCGACCGTCCGCCCGCAGGCGGCGAGTCGCTCGGCGCCTGGCTCAGTGGCCTCGCGGACCGCGGCACCCGGATCACGCTGCTGGCCGAACGGCCGTTCGAGCGGCTCGCGTTCGGCGCGAGAGACGAGGGGCTCGTGGGCGTCGTCCGCTGGCGGCCACCAGCGCTCGGGGAGCGGGAGTTCGCCGGCGACCGGCCCGTGGTCGTGGTCGAGGGGGCCGAGAAGCCGGGCAACCTCGGGGCGATCCTGCGGACCGTCGATGCCGCCGGCCTCGCCGGCGCGATCGTCTGCTCCGGCCGCACCGACCCGGCGAACCCGGCCGTGATCCGCGCGAGCCTCGGCACCGTGTTCGCCGTGCCGCTCGCCGTGGCGGACACTCCCGAGTCGATCGCCTGGTGCGGCCGCCACGGCCGCCGCGTCGTGGCGGCGACGCCCGCCGTTGGCCGTCCTTGGCACGACGTCGACCTCACGGGCCCGACGGCCCTGCTCTTCGGCAGCGAGGCCCACGGCATCTCGCCGGCCTGGCACGAGGCGGCCGCCGCGGGTCGGATCGCGCTCGAGACCGTCAGCCTGCCGATGCGCGGCGTCGCCGACAGCCTCAACCTCTCCGCCACGGCCGCCGTGCTCGCGTACGAGGCCGTGCGGCAGACGGAGCGCCGCCGATGAGCGACCTGCCCGACGAGTTCGCACGGTTGCGCCGCACGTGTGCCTCGGCAGGGCCCGCAGCGATGCTCGAGGAACTCGCCGCCGACCTCGCCGCGGCGCGGCGCTGGCATGCGGTCTTCGACGCCCGGATGCTGCAGGCGCGGATCGCCCTCGGCCTGCCGCCCGCGGGCCCGCTTGGCGACGTGCCGTCGACCGTGCGCGAGCAACTCGACGAGCGTACGCTCGCCGCCTGCCGTGCAGCGGGCTGGCCACTCCTCGAGGAGGGGCAGGTCGCCGCGGCCTGGATGTATCTGCGGGCCGCGGCCGAGCCGGGCGAGCTCGCCCCCCGGCTCGAGGCGCTGGCGGCGCGGGACTCGGCCGCCGATCCCGACGACGAGGCCACGGCCCGCCGGCTCGAGGAGATCATCGGCCTCGCGCTCTGGGAGGGCGTCGATCCGGCGCTCGGCATCGGCCTCGTGCTTCGCACGCAAGGCACCTGCAACGCGACCACGGCCTATGAGCAGGCGGTCTCGCGGCTCCCGGCGGCGCGGCAGCGGCCCGCAGCGGATGTGCTCGTCGCCCCCCTGCACCGGGAGTTGCTCACGAACCTCGCGGCCGACCTGGAGGGCCGGGGGGCAACGGTGCCCGCGGAGCCCGGATCGATCACGGACCTGCTGGCCACGGCCGGCGGCCTGACCGCCGACCCGAGCGTCCACATCGACGTGTCGCACCTGCAGTCGGTGCTGCGGATCGCGCGGGTCTGCGACGACGAGCGGTCGATCCGGCGGGCGTGGGAGCTGGCGTCGTACGGCTGCCGGCTGCCCGCGGAGGTCGTCTACCCGGGTGAGCCGCCGTTCGTGGAGGTCGCGGCGGCCTCGCGGCTGTTCTTCGGCGCGCTGCTGGGCCGCGACGTGGAACAGGCCGTGCGGTTCTTCCGCCACGCCGCGGCGGCCGCCGAAGAGTCGGCCGGCACCCTGCCCTGCGACACGCTCGTGCTCCTGCTCGTGCGGCTCGGCCGGCCGGACGAGGCCCTGCACGCGGCCCTGGGCCGACCCGCCGATCACGGCATGCCGAGCACGCTCGCGGCGGCGGGCCTGCTGCCGTCGCTCGTCGAACTGGCTGCCGCCTCGGGTGCGTGGGAGACGCTGCGGCAGGCCTGCATCGACCGGGGCGACCTGATCACGTTCGCGGCGACGCTGGCCGCCGACACATCACCGCCCGAGGCCTGACGGGCCGCAGGCGCGACAGGGGCCGGAGCGGTAGCCGACCGCCTGCGGGGACTGAAAGCCCCGGCCCGGCGGCAGCTGCCACGGCGCCAGCGTGTCGGGCAGTTCGCGGGCCCCGTTGCAGCCCCGCCACCGGTTGCAGGCGTCGCAGGGATCGGGTCGGCTCGGCTCGTGCTTCTCGCCGCAGTACCGCGGCCCGCAGCCGGTATCACCACACGGCGTCATCATGCCACCCGCGGTCCCACGGCATGCGTGACCACCTGCGTCTGCGACCGCGGCCACGAGTCCACACGCTGTCACGATGAGCGGTGCCAGGATGCGTCCGGCCATAGGTGTCTCCTCCCGGCTGGTCTATCGGCCATCGCGGCGGGGCCGGGCCGGAAAAAATCCGGTTCCGGGCCCGGGAGCGGGTGACGGGGCAGTCTGCGAAAGCCGCGGAAGGCCGCGGCTGCGGCGGCCGGCCGGGACGTCAGTCCACCGGGACCGGCGGGGAGGCGAGCGCCCGCTCGAAGAGCCGCCGGTAGTCGCGGCCGCTCGAGTCCCACGACCAGTCCTGCCGCATGCCGCGGCGGAGGAGGCCGCGCCACAGTTCGCGATCGGCGTGGGCGTCGATCGCCCGATGCATCGCATGCTCCAGCGCATGGGCGTCGCAGCCTTGGAACACGAACCCGCTGGCGGTGCCGTCGCGGAGCGTGTCGGCGTTGGTGTCGACGACCGTGTCGACCAGGCCGCCGGTGGCCCGCACCAACGGGATCGAGCCGTAGCGCAGCGCGTAGAGCTGCGTCAGCCCGCAGGGCTCGAACAGACTCGGCACGAGCGTGACGTCGGCCGCCGCCTGCACAAGGTGGGCGAGGCCCTCGTCGAAGCCGATGAGCAGGTCGATCGTGCCGGGAAACGCCGCCGCCGTCCGGCGGAGGGCATCCTCGAAGGCGGGGCTGCCGGTGCCGAGGATCACGAAGTGCGCCCGGCCGCCGCCGGCCATCCGCCCCAGCATCTCGATCAGCATCTCGACCCCCTTCTGGGCGACGAGCCGGCCCACGAAGGCGATCAGCGGCCGCGAGTCGGGCGCCGCGTGGCCGAGTCGCGCGGCAAGGGCGACCCGGGCCGCATACTTGCCCTGCTCGAAGTCCGCCTCGCCATAGGGCCGCGGAATGTGCGGGTCGGCGGCCGGATCCCAGGCCTCGGTGTCGATGCCGTTGACGATCCCGGTGACCGCGCCGCTACGGGCGGCCAGCAGCCCCTCCACGCCGCAGCCACCGGGCGACTGCTGGATCTCGCGGGCGTAGGTCGGACTGACCGTGGTCACGGCGTTGGCGAACACGATGCCGGTCTTCAGCAGATTGAGCTGGTTGTAGAACTCCATCTGCTGCCAGTTGAAGTATCTCCAGTGCAGCCCGGTGAGCAGCATGTCCCAGTGCCAGAAGAGTCCCTGGTAGGCCATGTTGTGGATCGTCATCACGCTGCGCGCGTTCGCCACGGCGGCCGCCTGCCCGTAGAGCAGTTTCTGGTAGGCCGGCACGAGGCCCGTCTGCCAATCGTGGCAGTGAACGATGTCGAAGGGCCGCTCCTGGCGGCAGGCCACCTCCAGCGCGGCCCGCGCAAAGAAGATGAACCGCTCCGCGTTGTCGGGGTAATCCGCGGCGCCGCCGTAGAGCGTGGGACGGTCGTAGTAGTCGTCGTTGGCCACCAGCAGCACGGTGGCCCGCGTCCCGGGCCGGCGGCAGCGGAGGATCCTGGCCACCGAGCGCCGTGTCCCGATCGGCACCTCGAACTCGATGCCCGTGGGCTCGATCGGCAGGCCCTTGGCAAACACCTCGCGGTGGGCGGGGATCACGAGCGTGACGTCGCAGCCCAGCCGGCAGAGCGCCTCGGGGAGGGCGCCGGCCACGTCGGCGAGGCCACCGGTCTTCGCGAAGGGCGCGGCCTCGCTGGCCACTTCCAGCACGCGCATCGAGTTCAGATCTCCAGGGGGGGTGCGGCGTTGCTACCATTACTAACTATAAACCGCGTTTCAGGCGCCCTCCGATGAGTCCACTGGTCAATCCCGCCGCCCTGTTCCGCTTCCGGTTTCCCTGCCGGCGCCGGGAGAAGCTCTGGCCGCCGCCCGCGGCGAACCTCGACCCGGACTGCCGGCTGCCCTCCCTGGCTGCGGTCGTGGGCGTGCCCGACGTCCTGGAACTGGCGCTGGCCTGGAACGAGACCGGCCTGGCGGTGCGGGCCCGGGCCCGGGGCGTCGGCGCGAGCCGCTGGTGCCAGCCGACCCGGCCCGAGGACAGCGATGGGCTGCACCTCTGGCTCGCGACGCGGCCGACGGGCGAAAGCCACCGCGCGGGCCGGTTCTGTCGCCGCCTGGCGCTGTTGCCCACCGGCGGTGGGCCGCGGGCCGACAAGCCGGTCGCGGTCGCCGCGGCGATCCCGCGGACGAGCGAGTTGCCGGCGGAACTGCCCGCCGGCGCGATCACGATCGAGTCTCAGCTCGAGGCCGATGGCTGGCGGATCGACGCCTGCATCACCGCGGCCGCGTTACCCGGCTGGGATCCCGCCGAGATCCCGCGGCTCGGCTTCTGTGCCGCCCTCGTCGATCGCCGGCTGGGCCGGGTGCCCTGCTTCGCACCGCCGGAATACCCGTGGGACAGCGACCCCACGACCTGGGCCGAGTTGCTCCTCACCGCCTGACCGGTGTCACGAGGCTCGCGAGCAGGCCCGCCGCGATGCCCGCGACGAGCGCACACGGGGTGATCCACAGGAACTCCAGGCCGAAGATCTTGAAGAATGCGATCCCCACCGACACGGCGACGCCGACGGCCGTCGCCACCACGCCACCGAGCGGCGTGGCCCAGGGGACGAACAGGGCGAGGAAGAAGAGCACGAAGATCGGCGCCGTCAGGAGGTTCACCACCTTGATGCACAGTTCCATCAGGTTCGAGGCCAACGCCGGCACCACCATGCTCAGGGCGATCGCCACCACGCCGACGCCGATGGAGGCCAGTTTTGCGAGGCGGATCTGGCCGTGGGCCGTGCCGGTCCGGCTCCGGGGCATGAAGTCGCTGACGAGAACGGCGCTGGCGGAGTTCATCCCGGAGGAGAGGCTCGACATCGCGGCCGAGAGCATCGCCGCGACCACCAGGCCGCCAAGGCCGGCCGGCAGCACGACCTCCACGAACCGCGGAAACAGCGCGTCGGCCGACGCCACGGGCGAGGCCCCGGGGCCGAAGGCCTCGGGCCGCGCGGTGAAGTAGCCGAAGATCGCCAATCCCACCGCGCCCAGCAGCGCCATCATCACCACGTCCACGGTGAAATGGATGCCCACCGACCGCCGGGCCGCGGCGGCGTCGCGGGTCGAGAGGTACCGCTGGATCGCCATCTGGTCCGAGCCGCAGGTGCAGATCATCCACACGAGCATGTTGAGGAACGCCCCGGCGAACGTGACGCGGACGTCGGACCGGAACCAGAACACCGGCTCCGGCCACTGCGGCGCCCAGTGGCTCGGCCACCAGGCCCCGACGCCGCCGAGCGCCCGCGTCACGAAAAGGATCGTGACGATCGCCCCGCCGAACATCACGACCGACTGGAGCGCGTCGGTCATGACCACCGCCCGCATGCCCCCCTCCGCCGTGTAGACGATCGTCAGGATCCCCAGCGCCACCGAGAGCCACGGCGTCCAGGCGGGGTCGAGGTGGAACAGTGGCACGATCACCTTGTCGCAGGTGGCGTAGAGGATCGACGCCATCCAGACCGTCCGCAGGACAATGAACATGCCGGCCCCCATCAGCCGCCCGGTGCGGCCGAGCCGCCGCTCGAGCAACTCGTAGCCGCTCGTCACGTCCCGCTGCCGCATGATGGCGGGAATCAGCCACCAGCCGACCACGACCCAGATCAGCGGAAAGGCGGCCCCCTGGGCGAGGATCATCGGCCCGTTCTTGACGATCTCGCCCGGTACGGCGAGGTAGGAGAGCGTGCTCGTGATCGTCGCGAACAGCGAAACGCCGATCATGAACGGGCTCATGCGTCGGCCGCCGAGCAGGTAATCGTCGACCGTCTCGGTGCGGCGGGAGTAGTAGCGGCCGACGCCGATCATGACCACCGCGTAGAGAGCGATGATGAGCCAGTCGAAGGGTCGCATGGGCGCATCCTGCGTGAGCGGGCCGGGGCTCACTCGGCGGCGATGGGCCGCACGGCGATGTCCTTGAACTCCGCCCACATGGGGGCGCCGGCGTGGAGCTGTAGGGCGAGGATGCCTCGCCGCAGTGCGACGTCCTCCCCATCGGTGAAGTCGAGCGTCAGCGTGCCGTTCATGAAGTGCCGGATCCGCCGCCCAGCGGCGACGATCCGCACCTCGTTCCAGTCGTCGAGCTTGAAGAGGCGGGCATAGCCCGCCGCGTCGATCAACTCGCCCGTCACCCGTTTCGCGCCGTCGACCCACTCCGCCCGCTCGCCGACCAGGCAGATCCGGCCCCGCTTCCCGCCCTCGTCGTAGATGAACCCCGCCACGTCCGGCAGCCGCGCCTCGTTCCGCAACTCGTGTTGGTAACCGCGGACCACCCAGGCGTTGGCCGGCTTGGCCGCCTGGTCGGCGATGTGGCGCGAGCGGTACTGGATGCCGGAGTTGTTGGCGGCGGTGCAGCGAAACGAGAGCGTGAGCTCGAAGTCCTCGAGCACGAGCCCCTGTCGGATGAGGAACGTGTTGCCCTCGGCCCGCAGGTCTGGCGTGGTCTCGCCATGGATGACGCCGTCCCGGACGCTCCACAGCCGCCGATCACCATCCCAGCCCTCGAGGTTGCGGCCGTTGAACAGGCTCTGCCACGTGGCCTCGGCCGGCCGCGCCGCAGGCTCGGCCGCCAGCAGGCCGGAGGCGACGCACGCGATGGCGCAGGCGACGATCGACAACGGGCGATGCATGGAACCCTCGATGCGGGCGGCGGACCGGACGCAACTGGATTATGGATCGCCGCAGCCCCGCCACAAGCGCGGCCGCCCGCCGCGGCCTCAGGCGGACTCCACCGCGAACGGCTCGATCTCGACGAGCGCCGGCGGCAGGCTGTCGAGGAACACCCTTCTGTAGGGCTTCGTGAGCATCCGCGGATCGAGGATCACGACCGTGCCGCTGTCGCTGGCGGTGCGGATCAGCCGGCCGAAGCCCTGCTTGAGCTTGAGCACCGCCTCGGGGAGCTGGTACTCGGCGAACGCGTTGCCGCCCGCCGCCTGGATGTCCTCGATCCGCGCCGCCACCAGCGGCCGGTCAGGCACGGCGAAGGGCAGCTTCGTGATGATCACGTTCACGAGGCAGTCGCCGGGCAGGTCGATCCCCTGCCAGAAGCCGTCGGTGCCCAGGAGCACGCCCGCCGGGCCCGCGCGGAACTCCTCGAGCATCCGCGACCGCGGCAGGCCGTCGGCCTGGCTCACGAGGCGGTAGTTCCGCCGCACGCACCAGCCGCGGAGCTCCTCGGTGGCCCGGGCGAGCGCGGCATGGCTCGTGAACAGCACCAGCGCCCGCCCTGCGCTGCGGGCGACATGCCGGCGGACCATGCCCACCACGGCGCTGTCGTATGCGTCGCGGTCCGCCGGGTCGGGCAGCCGATCGACGAGGATCAGCCGGGCCTGCCGGGCGTAGTCGAACGGGCTGCCGAGCCGCAGGCCCGGCGCCGTGGGGCCGACGCCGAGCCTCGTCCGCACGTAGTGAAAGGGGTCGGTCCCGCCGTCCTCCGCGTCGGGGTGCCGCCGGGCCGGCACATCGACCGCGAGCGTGGCGCTCGAGAGAATCACCGTCGGCACCCGCGCGAAGAGCTCGCGGCGGAGCGTCTCCCCGACGTCGATCGGCGCGCTGGCGAGCCTGATCCGTTCGCGGCCGCGTCGCGACCGCGTGGCCTCGACCCACCACACGCTCCCCGGCTCCCGCTGGTGGAGCCAGGTGTCGATCGCCGCCGCCAGCGCCTTGAGCCGATCGGCGAGCGACGCGAGGTCGTGCCGCTCGGAGTCGGCGGCGAGCCCCTCGGCGGCCGCCCGCAGCTTCCGGGCGAGGGCCGCAAGCGGCTCCCCCAGCGAGTCGGCGACGAGCCCGGCCGCCGCCACCCGCCAGGGCGGTTCGCCGGCGTCCGCGACCGCCTCCTTGACGCCCGCGAAGAACGCCTCGGCCGCCCGGCGGCAGCGGCGCACGTCGCCCTCGAGGTCGTGCATCCGATAGTGGGCCAGCAGGCCGCGGTGGCCGCGGTCGCTGGCGAGCTTCGCGAGCACCCGCTCCACGCCGCCGCTGGACACCCCGACGCCGAGCTGCTCGCTGGCGACGCTCTCGACCATGTGGGCCTCGTCGAAGATCACGATGTCGTGGGCCGGCAGCAGGCTCGCGCCCGCCCGCCGCAGGGCCAGGTCGGCGAAGAACAGCGCGTGGTTGACGACGAGCACCTGGGCGTTCGCCATCCGCCGCCGCGCCGCGTAGTAGAAGCACTGCTGGTGGGTGGGGCAGCCACGGCCCATGCAGTTGCCCGAGTCGCTGGCCACCTCGTCCCACACCGCCACAGTCGGCGTCGCCGGCAGGTCGGCGAGCGAGCCATCGCCGCTGGTCCGTGCCCAGGAGGCGAGCGCGAGCAATTCCGCCCGCTCGGCCTCGGCGGGAAACAGGCTGCCCGACCGCTCGACGGCCAGCGCCAGCCGCCGCAGGCTCACGTAGTTGCCGCGGCCTTTGACGAGCACGGCGGAGAACTCCCGTGGCATGACCGCCGCCACGAGCGGAATGTCCTTGGTGAGCAACTGCTCCTGCAGCGCGATGGTATGCGTGGAGACGACGATGCGGCGGGAGCGGCCGCGGCCGGCCGGCGGCGGCTCGTCGTCCCACTCGTGCTCGGCCGGCGCCGCCATGGCCTCGTTCTGGTCGGCGGTGGCCGCGAGGATCGCCGGCACGAGGTACGCCAGGCTCTTGCCCACGCCCGTGCCGGCCTCGACGAGCGCATGCCGCCGCTCGGCGATCGCCCGGGCGACCAGCTCGGCCATCGCCAGCTGCTGCGGCCGCGACTCCCAGCCGGCGAGGCGGGCCGCGAGCCGCCCGCCGGGCGCCAGGAGGTCTGCGGGAGTCGTCATGGGGCAGAGTGTAGCGGCCGCATTTCCGCCCCCGTCGGGTT
Organism: Planctomycetia bacterium; assembly: GCA_046094745.1. Taxonomy (GTDB): domain Bacteria; phylum Planctomycetota; class Planctomycetia; order Pirellulales; family UBA1268; genus QWPN01. Next base: position 18,253 of record JBJTHX010000145.1, on the reverse strand, counting down.
CCAAGTAGGATTTGGCTTCACCGCCGACCTTCGAGGAGCCAGCCGTGCCGCCGCCGACCGATCCCCAGCCCCGCGCAACCCCCGCGGCGAAGGCCTGGGGTGGCGTGTTTCGCGAGCCGACCGATGGCCGGGTGGAGGCCTTTTCCGAGAGCGTGTCGTTCGACCGGCGGCTCGCCGACGACGACGTCGACGGCGCGATCGCGCACGCGCGGATGCTCGCCGCGTGCGGGCTGATGACGGTGCCGGAGGCCGACGCCGTCGCCCAGGCGCTCGAGGAGATTCGTGCCGAGATCCACGCGGGCCGGTTCGAGTTCACCGCGGCGAAGGAGGACATCCACCTCCACATCGAGTCGGCCCCCCCGCCCCGGCTCGGCGACACCGGCCGAAAACTCCACCCCGCGCGGCGCCGCAACGACCAGGTCGCGACCGACCTGCGACTCTACTGCCGCCGGGCGATCGACCGCCTCGACCAGGGCCTCGCCGCCTTGCAGCGTGCCTTTCTCGGCTTCGCGGAGCGGGAACAGGGACTGGTGATCCCCGGCTACACCCACCTCCGCCGGGCCCAGCCGCTGCTCGCCGCCCACCAGTTGCTCGCCTGGTGCGAGAAACTCGCCCGGGACCGCGACCGGCTCGCCGACTGCCGGCGGCGAACGAACGTCCTGCCGCTCGGCTCGGGCGCGCTGGCCGGCACCAGCCTGCCGATCGATCGCGACCAGGTGCGGACGGCGCTGGGATTCGATGCCGTGGCGGCCAACAGCCTCGACGGGGCGAGCGACCGCGACTTCGCCTGCGAACTGGCCTTCGTGATCGCCCTGGCGGCCGTCCACCTCTCGCAGTGGGCCGAGGAATGGATCCTCTACAGCACGCAGGAGTTCGGCTTCCTCGTGCTGCCGGAGGGCTTCTGCACCGGCAGTTCGATCATGCCACAGAAGATCAACCCCGACGTGCTCGAACTGGTCCGCGGCAAGTCGGCCCGCACGATCGGCAATCTGCAGGGCCTGCTCGTGCTGCTCAAGGGACTGCCCACCGCCTACAACCGCGACCTCCAGGAGGACAAGGAGGCGATCTTCGACTCGATCGACACGCTCGAGGCCGTGCTCGGCGTGGCCGCGCCGCTCGTGGCGGGCACGCGGTTCGACCGCGGCCGCATGGCCGCCGCGCTCGAGGGGGGCTACCTCGACGCGACGAGCCTCATGGAGGCGCTCATCGCACAGGGCGTGCCGCAGCGGACAGGACACGAGATCGTCGGCCGACTCGTGCGGCTGGCGATGAACCGCGGCGTGCCGTTGGCGGGCCTGACCGACGGGGAGTTCGCCGGCGAATACGCCGGCTGGAACGCCGGCCTGCGCGAGTCCCTGGGGGCCGCACGGGCGGTCGAGCGGATGGCGAGCGCGGGCTCCACCGCGCCCGCGGCGGTCGCCGCACAGATCGCCCATTGGCGGACGCTCCTCGGATCGGCACCCTGAGGCCCCATGACGGCGGCGGCGCGCGCGGCCGCTAGCACGGCCCCGCGGCCGCCGACGCCGGCGCCGCGTACCGACTCTCGAGCCTGACCCGCATCGTGACCCAGGCCCAGCCCACCTCCTCCCAGGTGGTCAGCGTCGCCCCCGGACCGCTCCAGAACTCCAGCCGCCGCCGCAGCGCCTGGAGGGTGGAGCGGGACGGCTCCGTCTGGTCGAGTTGCAGCCGGCGGCCCGTGTTCCCGACCTCGATCACCAGTTCATCGCCATCGCGGGCCGCGCGAACCAGAATCTGCAGGGGTTCTCCGGGCGATGCGCCGCACATGACGGCGTTCTCGACCAGCGGCTGGATCAGCAGCGGCAGTACCGGGATGTCACGGATTGCCGGGTCGCACTCGAGGGTCGCCCGCAGATCGTCTCCGCGCATCACCCGCTGCACCGTGAGGTATTCGGCGACCGCGTCGAGCTCCCGGCCAAGCGGCTCGAGGGGCGCCGAGGGCTCGACGATGAACCGCAGGTAGTTGGCCAGCGCCCGGCTCACGGTGTCGATGGCCCGCGGATCGTCGCGGCTGGCGGCCACGGCGCCGAGGGCGCTCAACAGGAACCGTGGATCGAGCCGGCTGCGCAGGTGGCCGAGCGTCTGCGCCTCGGCCTCCCGCGTCCGTCTCACGGCCACCGCCGCCTCCCGCAGCAGCCGCTGGCCGAAATGGATCAGGCACCAGGTCGCAAGCAGCGCCAGGTGCACGACGAACATCGCGATCAGGTAGGCCCGGGGCGTCGCCGCGGGCGGCAGTCCCAGGCGGATGTCCGCCGCCGCCGTGCCGATGGTGGTGACGACCGTGGCCACGATCAGGCTGCCCGCCATGGCTCCGGCGCGCGACACGCCCAGCCGAGCGAGTAGTCCTTCCCGCCGCGTGAACCAGCGGATCAGGAGCGTGGCGACGAAGCAACTGCCCGCATGCAGGGCCACGAAGGCGCGGGGGGCTGGAACCGCAGCCCGGAACACATCGGCCACCAGGAGCAGCGCCGCGGCGGCGGCCCACCAGAAGGCGGCATCGCACACGAGGCCGGCCGCCGCCGGGACGAGGAGCGACCGCACCGCCGCCGGAAACCGCGGAAGAGCTTGCATGCGGCTGACCTGCCCAAAACGGGAATCATTGTTGGCAGCGGCGGCCGGGCGTTCAACCGCGGCCATCCCTGCCGCACCGCCACCGCGGGCCACATGGCGGCAATCGCATCCCGCCGCGGGCGCTGGTGGACCTTGCGGGATGTACCGGCTGAAACACCTGCCCGGCGGGGTCCTGGGGACCTCTCGGCCAGTTGAGCGGACGCTTATCCGGGACTCCACCGCGCATGCCCCGGCTGCCGAACACAGTCGCCAGTGGCGGTTCGGGCCGGCCGGCTGCCGCCGCGGGCACGCGGGGGAACGGGTTCGTGGGTGCGACGGCAAGTGCAAGGGTCGTGGATCGCGGAAGGGGTGCCGCCGCGGCGATCGCGGTCTGCGCCATGGCGGCCCTCGCGGCAGCCGCACCCGTCGAACCGCTCGATCCCCTGCAGCAGGCGGTCGTCGACTCGCTCGCGTTCCCGGTCCGCACCACGCCGCGCGAGTTTCTCGACGCCGCGATCCGCGCAGCCGACGTCGATGCCCTCGACGTGGCACTTGGTTACGTCGGCCGACTCGTCGAGGCTGTGGACAAGGCAGGGGACCAGCGGATCGCCCTGCTCGCCGACCTCGGCGACACCGGCGACACCGCCGCCCTCGGCCGCCTCGACCGGAAACTGCGGCCGCGGGAGCCGGCCATCGGCACGGTGATCGCCGCCATCCGCGCGGCGGCCGGCGCGCGGCGTCGCGACCCGGCACGGCTGGCGGCGGCCGCGCGGGATCTCGCCTCCCCCGACACGTCCATCCGCACGGCCGCGGCTGGGCGGCTGGCGGCGGCCCGCGAGGACGCGCTGCCGGCGCTGGTTGAAGTGCTCCAATCCGACGCGCCAACTCCGGCCCCGGCCCTCGCCCGCGGTCTCGTCCGCGACCTCGGCGCCGCCGCCCGCCAGCCGCTCCTGGAGTGGCTGGCATCCGACGACGTGGCCCACTGGCCCGGCATCATCGCGGCCCTCGCGGCCAGTGGGGCCCAGGACATCGAGGAGTTCCTGCTCGCCCCGGCGGTCGTCGCCGACACACCCCCGGAGGCGCAGGCGGCGGCCGCGTCACTTTTGCAGGCGCTCGCGGCGGCCCAAGGCGACGGCCCGGCGTCGCCGGTTCCCCCATCAGCCCCTGAGGCGGTCGCCCGGCTGGCGGCACGGCTCGACCGCACGCTCTCGCCGGCGGGCCTGCCGGCCGTCGACCACCTGCGGCTCGAGCCCGTGACCGACCCCCGGGAGGCGGCGGCCGCCTTCGGCGGTCTGGTGACCGGCTCCGTGGAGCGGTTCGTGTGGAATCCGCAGGCGCAGCGGTTCGACCGCCTCAACCTGCCGCCCCGGGCGGCCCGGGTGCAGGAGGCGATGCACCTCGCCCGCGACGTCATGGCGCTGGCGCCGCGCGACCCCGCCGCGGTCCGCTTGGCTCTGCTGGCCCGGCTTGAAGCCACGCTGGTCTTCGCGGGTGATCCGGCCACCGCTCTCGACCGCATCGAGCCCGGGCGGCTCCGCGACGCTGTCAGTCCGCCCGGAGGCTTCTCGGCCGCCGCCGCGGCCGAGGTGCTCGACCTCGCCGTGACCCACGGCATGTGGGAAGCGGCGGCCGCCGCTGCCCGCGCGTTCGAGCCCGAGGGCGCCGCCGCGGCCGTCCTCCCGCCGGCGGCCCGTCAGGCCCTCGTGCGGGCGCTCGCCGTGCCGGATGCCGCGGTCCAGTTCGCCGCCGCCCGGGCGCTGGCGTTGGCCGCCGGCCCACCGCCCTACGCCGGCTCCAGTCGTGTCGTCGACATTCTCGCCCATGCCGCCACGGCCACGGGAGTCGATCGAGCGGTCGTGGCCCACCACCGCGTCGACGTGGCCCAGGAACTCGCCACCCAGGTTTCCCGGGTCGGTTACGAGCCGGTCGTCGTGGCCGACGGCCGCGAGGCGGTCTTCGCCGCCCGCGAGTCGGCCGACACGGTGCTCGTGCTGCTCGGCGCCCAGACGATCCGGCCGACGCCGCTGGAGACCGTGCAGTTCCTCCAGCAGCAGGGCATCGGTTCCGCGCCGCCCGTGCTCGTGGTCGACGATCCACTCGACGACGACGGCCGCGGCTGCTTTCTCGAGCACCTGATCCTCAAGTTCTGCGATGTCCACGGGATCGCGATCGTCGACCGGCTCGACAGTTTCTTCGCGCCGCCGGTCGATCCCGGCACGGGCAGGCCCGACGGAGCGCCGCGGTTTCCCGACGCGCTGGCCCAGGCCGGCGGCCCGCGGGCCGTCGATCCGGCCTCCCGCGCCGCGGCAGCCCGGGCGCGGCTCGCGCAGGCCCGCGAGGCCCTCGTCCTGCTGGCCCGGCTCGGCCGCCGCGGCCAGGACGTCACCGCCAGCCTACGGACGGCCGAGGCTGCCCTCGACCATGCGGAACTGCGGGCGCCGGCGCTGTCGCTGCTGGGTGCGATCGGCAAGGCCGCGGCACAGCAGGCCCTGTTCCGTGAAGCGGGTCGCGACGACCTGCCCGAGGCCGCGCGGCGGCGGGCCCTGGCGGCCCTGGAGGCGAGCGTGGCCCGCCACGGGCTCGTGCTCACGAGCCGGGAAATGCTCGCGGCGTACGGCGTGTACAATCGAGCGACCGACGACGAAGCCCGCAGGGCGGCGGCCGACGTCCTCGACGTGATCGAGGCGCCCAGCCGGGCCCTCCGCCCCGTGTCTGCTGATGCTGCGCCAGCCCGGCCAACCCGCTGACGAGACCGCTGCCCCGCCCCTGCGTGGGCTGATCGGCTCGAGCGCCGCCATGCGGGATGTCTACGCCACGACCCGGCGGGTCGCGGTCTCGAACGCCTCGGTGCTCCTGCTCGGCGAGACGGGTACGGGCAAGGAACTGATCGCCAAGGCGATCCACGAACTCTCGCCGCGGGGTAGTGGCCCGTTCGTCCGCGTCAACTGCGGCGCCCTCTCCGAGAGCCTGCTGGAGAGCGAGCTCTTCGGCCACGTCCGCGGCGCCTTCACCGGGGCCGTCGCCAACCGGGCCGGCCGGTTCGAGGCCGCCCACACCGGCACGATCTTCCTTGACGAGATCAATTCCACGACGCCGAAACTCCAGGTCAAGCTCCTGCGGGTGCTCCAGGAACGGGAGTTCGAGCGGGTGGGCGACACCGAGACGATCCGCGTCGACACCCGCGTGATCGCCGCCAGCAACCGCGACCTGCTCGACGAGGTGGCCCGCGAGAGTTTTCGCGAGGACCTCTATTACCGGCTCAACGTGGTGCCGATCCACCTACCGCCGCTGCGGTCCCGGCGGGACGACATCCCGGCGCTCGTGGGCCACTTCCTCGAGCACTACAACCGGGAGAACGACCGCTACGTGGTCCACATCCAGAAGGAGGCCCTGGAGGTGCTCGTGAAGTACCACTGGCCGGGCAATGTCCGCGAGCTGCAGAACGTCGTCGAGCGGTGCGTGGTGATGGCGCCCGGTGACGAACTCACGCTCGACCTCCTGCCGCCGGTGATCCGCGGTGACCGGACGCCGGCGGTCGCCATCCCCGGTCGCGGCGGCGATCTCGACAGCCTGGCGCGGGAACTCGTGGAGCAGGGGCTCTCGACCGCCGCTGCCGACGACGACGCCCTCTTCGAGCGGATCGTGAGCCGCGTGGAACGGGAGCTGATCGCCCAGATGCTCGCCGCCTGCAACGGCGTGCAGCTGAAGGCCGCCGCCCGCCTTGGCATCAACCGCAACACGCTCCGCAAGAAGCTGCAGGAGCACGGTCTCGACGACGGGGCCGAGGGCTGAAAGGCCCCCGCCCGCGCGTCAACGCGACCGCTGGTCCCGCGCGGCCTGGCGACGCTTGCCGGCGGCGAGGACATGCCCGCCGCGGCGGGTCACCTTGCCGTCGAGCTTCAGCCGTGCGGCGGTGGCCGAAGCCTTCGCCGACCGCTGCTTGGCGACGTCGAACCGCAGCGGCTGCCCGCCCGTGGCAAGCACCGACGCCGTGGTCGCAGCGGGCCGCCGCTTCTTGCTCATCTTCCTGCCCGCCGGCTTCTTCGGCGCCGCCGGAGCGGGCCGGGCCACCGCGGCCGCCGGCTTCGCGGCCGGCTTCACGGCCGGCGCGGCACCGCGGCCGCGGGTGATCTCGGCAGCGGCCGCGGCGAGGCCGCCCCGCACGCGTGCCCGCGCGGAACGGTGGCCGGCCTGGCGGACGGCCTTCGTCACTCCCGGCTGCGACCGGACCGGCGCCGGCACGAGCCCGAACTCGGTGAGCCGCGCCTGGATCCGCTCGATGCCGGCGGCGAACGCATCGGCCTTCGTCCGGCTGCGGGCATTTGCCTGGGCGCCGCCCGCCGCCCGCTTCGTCTTCCGTGCCTGTCCCGCGTGCAGGTCGCGCCACTTGTCACGGAGCGTGCGGGCCTGGGCGAGGTTCTTCTCGAGTTGCTTCCGCGACGCGGCGACGAGTTTCCTGCCGGCGGTCGCCTCGAGCACCGCCCGCTCGGCCGAGGTGAACAGGTCGCGGATCGAGTCGAGGCCGGGGACGCTGGAGGAGGCCATGGAAGATGCTCCGGGGTGAGGGAAGAGAGCGAGGGTACCCGCCACCGGCCCGCTCAGCCACCCGCCGCCATCTCGCGGGCGTGGTAACTCGACCGCACGAGCGGCCCGCTCGCCACCTGCTTGAACCCCATCGCCCGGGCCAGCCTGCCCAGCTCGTCGAACTCCTCCGGCGGCACGTACCGCTCGACCGGGAGCGCGTCGAGCATGGGCTGGAGGTACTGGCCAAGCGTGAGGAAGTCGACGCCGTGATCGAGCAGGTCGGCGAACACGTCGAGCAGCTCGTCCCGCGTCTCACCGAGCCCGAGCATCAGGCCGCTCTTGGTCCGCGTCGCGGGCATCAGCCGCTTGGCACGGGCAAGAAGTTCGAGCGTCCACGTGTAGACGCTCTTGCGGCCGCGCACCTGACGATAGAGCCGCGGCACCGTCTCCGTATTGTGGTTGAAGACCTCGGGCTGCGACGCCATGAGCCGCTCGAGGGCCCCTGCCTTGCCGATGAAGTCCGGGACGAGCACCTCGATCGAGGCGCCGGTCGCGGCCCGCACCGCCTCGACCGTGCGGCGGAAGTGGTCGGCGCCGCCGTCGGGCAGGTCGTCCCGCGTGACGCTCGTGAGCACCACGTGCGCAAGGCCCAGCCGCCGAGCCGCCTCGGCCACCCGCTCGGGCTCGTCGTGCTCGAGTTCCTCCGTTCTTCCCTTGGGCACCGAGCAGAAGCCGCAGGGCCGGGTGCAGACGTTGCCGAGGATCATGAAGGTCGCCGTCCGCTGCGACCAGCACTCCAGGCGATTGGGGCACTTGGCCGACGAGCAGACCGTCTCCAGGTCGAGTTCCGCGATCAGGTGGGCCGTCTCGGCATGCCCACCGCCGGGGCCGAGATTCTGCCGCAGCCATGGCGGCAGCCGCCGTGGGCCTACGGCCGGAGCGACCGCGGCACCGCCGCAGGCCGGCGCCGCGGTCGCGCCGGCATCGACGATCGGCAGGGAGATGGGCTGCATCGCGGGTGGCCTTTCATCCAACGCGGCTGAACCGTGCCTGGCCGGCCGGCTGCGGGATCGCGAACGGGAAGCCCGACTGGATCTGCGACCGCGGAAACCCGCAGGCGGCCGCGAGCCCCTCGACGAGCGCCGTGCGGGCGTCCTGCATCCGCACCTTGCGGCGGATCTCGGCCTCCAGCGAGCCCATCGTCACGACGCCCTCCCCCGCGGCGACCGCGACGTGCACCTGGCGAAACGGCTCGAGCGCCGGGCAGACGTTCACGAACCCGCCATGGCTGGCGACGCCGCGGCGGACGGCGATGCCAACCGCCGCCAACAGCCCCGTGCGGCCGAACAGGGCATGCTTTCCCGTCTGGCGGCCGGGGCTCGCGCCGAGCCTCCGCACCGCCGCCTCCAGACCCGCCTGGAACCGCTCCACGTAGCCGCCGACATCGTGCCGGCCGAGGCCAAGATCCTCGAGCGCCGCGAACAGCGCCACGAACACCTGCCCCGGCCCGTGGAGCACCGCGCCGCCGCCGCGGCCGACGAACCGGACATCGAGCCCGCGGCTCCGCAGGTCCTCGGCGCTGAAGTCGATGTCGGCCCGCGACCCGAGCCGACCGATCGTGATCGCGGGCTCGAGTTCGCTCACGAGGAGCGTCGGCGGCCGGCCGCCGGGCTCCGACACTTCCCATGCCAGCCGCTCAGCCAGCGTCGCATACGCATCCCAGCCGATCCGGCCGGCGAGCCACACCGCCAGCGGCCGGCGGGCCGAGCCGGGGGGCGGGAACGACGGTGCGGGACGGGCTGTCATGCCCCTCGTTGTACCACGATCCCGACCGTTCCTGCCCGGGCCACGGCTCACGCCGCTGGTGCGGCGTACTCGTCGAGCAGCGACTCGATCCGCGCGAAGACCTCCGCCATCTGCTCGGCGTCCGGCAGGAGCGTGACCCGGAAGTGGTCGCGGTAGGGCACGTTGAAACTCGATCCCGGCGCCACCAACACGTGCTTCCGCTCGAGCAGATCGAGCGCGAAGGCCTGGTCGTCGAAGCCGGCGATCCCGCCCGGCAGCCGCTCGGCATGCACGCGGACGAAGGCGTACATCGCGCCCGCCGGCGGCACGACGGACAGATACCGGCTCCGGGCCACGGCGTCGAGCAGGGCCGCCCGCGTGGCGTGCAGCCGGCCGCCGGGCCGCGTGAGCTCGAAGATCGACTGGTGGCCCCCGAGCGCCGTCTGCACCGCGTACTGGCCGGGCACGTTGGAGCACAGCCGCAGCGAGGCCAGCAGTTCCACGGCCTGGAGGTAGTCGCGGGCGTGTTCCCGCTCGCCGGAGAAGACGAGCCAGCCGACCCGCAGGCCGCAGGCCCGGTACACCTTGCTCAGGCCGCTGAAGGTCAGGCACAACCCCTGGCCGGTGAGCGTCGCCGCGGGAACGAACTCGGCGCCGTTGTAGAGCATCTCGTCGTAGATCTCGTCGGCGCACAGCACGAGGTGCCGCCGCTGGGCGATGGCGGAGAGGCGCTCCAGGACCGCCCGCGGGTAGACGGCCCCGGTCGGGTTGTTGGGATTGATGATCACGAGAGCCCGCGTGCGATCGGTGACGAGTCGCTCCACCTCGTCCGGGTCGGGCACGAAGCCGCTCTCGGCCCGGCACGGATAGTGCACCGCCTTGCCGCCGTGGATCACGACCGACGCCGTCCACAGGGGGTAGTCGGGGGCGGGCACGAGGACCTCGTCGCCGGGATTGAGCAGCGCCCGCATGGCGAGCATGATCAGTTCCGAAACCCCGTTGCCGATGAACACGTCGTCGGCCGTGACATCCATCACGCCGCGGCTCTGCTGCTGCATGACCACCGCCTCGCGGGCCGGGAAGATGCCCTTCTGGTGCGAGTAGGGGTCGGCCTGGTGGAGGTTCTCGACGATCGCGACCCGCATCGAACCGGGCATCCGGAAGCCGAAGGCCCCGGGGTTCCCGATGTTGAGCTTGATGATCTCGTGCCCCTCGCGCTCGAGCTGCTCCGCGCGGCGGGCGAGCGCGCCGCGGATCTCGTAGCGCACGTCGTGCAGATGCTCGGAGGCGCGGAGGGGCGGCAGGCTCATACCAAAACTCTACCACGCTCCCGAGGCCGGCCGCGTCAGCCGTGGCCGCCGCGTTCCAGCGCGAGCGCCGCCTGCAGCGGCTCCCACCCGACGAGCAGCCAGGGCACCGCGTCGGGCAGCCTGCCGAGATCGTTCCCCGCGCCAGGCGGCACGTCACCCCGGGCCTCTGCCGCCTCGACCGCCCGGTCGACCGCCGCGCCCAGCCGCTCGAGCCACTCGGGCACCTCCACGCCCGAGCCGCTGGCGACGCCCAGAAACGTCTCCGCCTTCGACTCGAGTCGCGGGCCCGCGCCGGCCGGCTCGCCGACGAACAGCTCGCTCACCGCGGGATCCACCAGGGCCTCGAGTTCATCCTGCTCGAGCGATGCCGTGAACGGCCGCCGCACGCGGTCGCTGACGCTCGCCAGCCGCACGCTCCAGTGGGCCTCCAGGTCGGACAAGCGGTTCACGAGCGCCGCCGCCGTCTCGCCCGTCTCCTCCCGCATCCGCTCCCGCCAGGCCTCAGCCGCCGCCGTGGCCCCGCGACGGGCGAGCACCCGATGCGCCATGTTGACCGGACGCAGGGTCCAGGCGATCCGGTCGTGCTCCGCTTTCACCCGGAGAAAGTCGAGGAGCATGTGCAGGCATTCGCCGCGATCGGACTGGGTCGTGGTGGAGTTCCAGTCGCGGTACTCGGCATGGTTCTCGGCGATGCTCTCGAGCACCAGCCGCAGGCGGGCGGCAGCCTGCTTCATCGGCAGGACACCGGAGGCGAGGTCCTCGACGAGCCGCACCGGCCGGCGGGGCGCGGCGGCGGCGTCACCGGCTTCGGGATCGGCCGGGCCCTGCTCGAGCACGTGCTCCAGGTACCGCCCCACGCCACCCCGCAGGATGCCCCGCAGCGACGCTGGTGCCAGCACGTGCTGCGTGAACAGCCCGGAGCCGTAGTGCTCGATGAATTCGCGGATCGTCGCAAAGGCCTTCTCGTCCCGCACCCGTTCGAGCACCGACAGCCGCAGCTGCCGCGCATGGGTCATCCAGGTTTCGAGCAGGCGGGGCACGAGCAGGGCGAGCCCGGCCAGGATCCGCTCGGTCACGACATCCTCCGCCGGCGGCCCGGACGCATCGGCGGCCGCGGCGCTCGTGGTGATCCGCTCCACCAGGGCAGTCGTCGCCGCCTCGAAGACGCGGTCGAACTCGCTCACGCTCGCCGCCCCCTGCGGCCGCAGGCTCTCAAGCTGCTTCGCGAGCTGCACGACGGCAGCGGTCTCCGCCACGAGGCCCAGCCGCGGCAGGCAGGCCGCCAGCCGCTCGAGGAGCCGCTCCCGACTGCGGGCGCGGACGATGCGATCGGGCCGGCCGGTGCTTTACGTGCCGCTCTCCCGCGGTGGCCGGCCCACCAGCCGACTGCGAACGAGCTCGAGTTCCACGGCGGCCGCGGCCGGATCGCCGCGGAAGAGGGCCGCGAACAACCGGCCGACCGCCGCCTTCGCCGCGCCCCCGCCCGCGTCGCTCCCGGGGGTCCGCAGGTGCAGCCGGGCCGAGAGCATCCACAGCGTCTCGGCCGCCTGCACCGCCGCCTCGATGAGCCGCTCGGCGGCGCCGTCGCGGGCCCAGCGGAGCCGGTCGTACTCCGTCGGCGGCATGCCCGGCGGCGGCTGCCGGTCGCGGGAGGCGACCGTCACGGCAGCCCGCACGAGCGCCCGCCGCAGCCGCCGCAGCGAGTGCCGCCAGCCAAGGCAGGAGTCGATCTCGGCCCGCACCGGCGCCGCGCGAGCGTCCGCGTCCAGCCGGCACCAGGCGGTGACCGCCCGTCGGAGCAGCTTGCAGACGCCCATGAGGAACTCGGCGGCTTCCTCGACGGCGGCGAGGCCCCCGGCGGCCGAACCGCCCGGGGCGTCGACATCGATCATGCCCCCGTCCACGCCGTCGTCCGCGGAATCGCGCCACACCATCGACTCGTAGGCGGCGGCCACGCTTTCCTCGGCGCCGGGCTGTTCGTCTTCCTCGCCGTCTCCCGCCGGTCCGCGACGCTCCCCCGGCTCACGGCCCACCGCCACCGTCTCGATGAGGTCGACGACGGCGGTGGTGTTGGCCTCCACGAGTTCGAGAAACCGGCGGACCCGCGTCCGACCCGCGGCCGATGTGTCGGCTGCGGCCAGCGTCATCCAGCGGGCGGCAGCACCGAGCCACACCGGCCCGGATCGCTCGACGGCGGCGCCCTCGAGGAGCGATGCCCAGTGCACGAGCAGGCCCAGCGAGCCGTCGAGATCACCCTCGCGTAGCAGGGCGTCGGCCGCCTCCGCATGCGTGCGTGGCGACGTGAAAGCCGCCACCTCGCGCCGCCAAAATCCGGGGGGCGGCGGTCCGTCGGCGAACTCGCGACGCCTGCCCAGGGAATCGATCACCTCCCGCGCGGCGTCGCAGGCCTCGCGACCCGAGAGGTGCGTCACACCCGACACGGTCGTCGTCGCGAACCGATCCCACCAGGCCGCGAGCCGCTCGAGGGACGCCGCGGCGCGGGCTGCCACCGCCGCCTGCCCGCCGCCGAGGCCCGCCTGCCTCCAGGCGGCGGCGTACCCGTCGAGGATCGATCCGGCGACATTGATGAGATCGTCCACCCGTGGGTCGGGCAGGCTCTCACCACCGGGATCGTGCAGGGGGAACTGGCCGGACAGCCCGAGGATGTTCCAGGGATCGACGGCCGCCCCGCAGCCGACCGCGCGAAAGAGGAGGTCCGTCGCCGCGTCGAGTTCGTCGAGCGCGGCGGCCGTCTCGCCCTCGCGGCGCCCCGCCTGGTGGGCGGCGACGACCCGGCTCGTGATCCGCGAGAACATCCGGGCCGAGGCGGCCGGCACGGCGGCCGACATCCGCTCCGCTCCCGTGGCCCGTCCGATCCGCGCGAGCACCGAGGCCAGCGCGACGCTTTCCACCTGTCGGGCGCGGCGACCGGCCAGCACGGCGTTGATGTGCCGCCGCACGCCCGCGAACGGCTGGCGCAGTCGCCGGGCCTCGTCCTCCAACCGGCCGCGATGGGGCTCGGGCAGCCGCGTGAGCAGCCAGCGGTAGAAGGCATCGCGGTAGGCGGCGATCCGCGGCAGGAGTTCGGCCAGCGGCAGCCCGGCCTGGCGGGCGCCGGGCCCGTGGCCCGACAGACCCGAGGCCATGAGCATCACGCCCGCGAGCACCGCCGAGGACTCCCAGCGGAGTTCCGCTTCCCGCTGCGGGGTCTGGTCGTCGCGGGGGGCCGCCGGCCAGGAGAGGATGCCGTCGAGCGTCGCCTGCTGCACGACCATCCGCCGGTAGTTGCCCTGCCCGTCGATCCGGGCCGGATCCCAGAGGCCGAACAGGTAGTTGGGCCGGCTGGCCGCGGGGTGGAGGAAGTCGAAGGCCCGCGGGTCGATCGCGAGTTCCTCGAGCAGTTCCAGTTCGAAATCGGCCTGCTGCACGAGCTCCCTGGGGGCCTCGCGGAGGATGTCGATCGCACCGGCCACGAGGCTCCCGTAGCGGCCATGGGCCGCTCCCGCGCCGGATACATAAAGTGGCACCGGCCTGACACGCTCGTGTCGGTACGGCTCGGACAGCCGCCCGTTCTCCAGCACCGCCACGGGCCGCCAGCCGACGTAGTCGTTGAGTCGGTCGATCGCGGCGGCCGCGGCCACCGGCGGGTCGTCACCCGGGCTGGCGGCGGCCAGCACCGCCTGCACCGCCGCCATCACGAAGTAGGGCCGCTCGATCGCGCCGGGCGGCTGGTGCTCGAGCAGGTCAGCGTGAAACCGGCGGTAGCCCGGCAGCGCGTGGTCGAAGACGACGCTCAGCGCCCAGCGGGCCTGCGTGGCCTCGCGGAACGCGGGCTCCGCGGGCTCCAGTTCCCCGAGCCGGGTGCCGAGTGCCGCGGCCAGGCCGTCCGCCGCGTCCGCAGCCTCGGTGACGACACCCGCCGTCGCCGGCTCCAGGGCGGCGTAGAGATCGCTGCAGGCCCGCCAGGCGGCCGGGTCGAAGGCCCCGGACGAGAAGTTCAGGTAGCCCAGGATGATCGCGGCTGGGTCCTTGGAACGGCCGGGTGTCGCGTCCGTCGGCATCGAGAGTCCGGCTTTCGTCCGTCCTGTCCAGGGGCGAGCGGTGCGACCGGCACACCGCGATCAATCGGCCCGATCGTAGCATTTTTGCGGGTTGTTTTTCGTGGGCTATCCTTGCCCAGCGGGTTCCCTGGCCGGCCCTCCTCCTCGTCGCGGTGACATCCGATGGGCAGTCCGACGCGCATGCGACTCGTGTGGGCGCTCGCGCTGGCGGCCGCGACGGGGACCGCCGTCGCCGACTGCGGTGCCGGCTGCGGCGGGTCGCTCACCGGCACGCCCGCCGACGAGTTCGTGGCGGAGCGGATGGGAATGGTCCGCGAGTGGGTCGTGCAGATCCCGTTCGACTCCGCACGGGCGAACCTGGAACACGTGACCGTCGGTGACGGACTGGTGGTCGCCCAGACCGGCGATGGTGGCGTGCACGCCGTGCAGGCGATGGCACGTCGGCAGCCCGGGGAGCCGGCGGCCGGCGCGCTGCTGTGGTCGCGTCGACTGGAGGCCGGCGGCGGTGTCTCGACACCGCCGGGCGTCGGCCCGCGGCTCGTGACCGCGACCCGGAACCTGGAACTCTTCGCTCTCGACCGCGACACCGGCGCCACCCGCTGGACACGGCCGCTGGGCCGACTGCCTGGAACCGGTGCCGTCGAGATCGGCGACTGGGTCTACGAGCCGCTGGCGGGCGGCGGCATCCGCCGACTGACCACCAACCCCCTCCAGCCGACGGCTGACCCGACGGCACCGCCGCCGGCACAGCCGGCCAAGGGGAACAAGCGCGGCGCCGTGGCGGCCAGGAAGAAACAGCCGGAGGTCGCCAAGCCGACGGTCGAGAGCCTGAGGCCGCGAACGTTCGACAGCACCGGCGCGGTGGCCCGGCCGGTGCGACCGCTCGGCAAGGGCGTCGTCTGGTCGACGACCGACGGCGTGCTCGTGACCCTGCAGGAGGCGGAACTCGAGTGGGTGCGGTACGAGTTCGGGCTCAACGCCCCTGCCGTCGACGCGCCGGTCACCCGTGGCAAGTCGGTGTTCGCCGCGACCCAGGCCGCCGACTTGGCCCGGATCGATCTCCTCGAATCCGGCGGCACCGGCCTTCGCACCGGGTGGCACGTGGTGCTGGATGCCACGCCCGATGCCGGCCCGTTCCTCGGCGGCGACACCGTCGTGGTGTCGCTCGGCGAGACCGGCATGGCGGCTTTTTCCGCCGACACGGGGGTGGAACGATGGCGCTCCGCGATTGCCGGCCGCGTGCTGGCCATCGCCGGAGACCGCGTCTGGATCATCGACCGCACGGGCCGGCTGGCCGGCATCGACCTGGCGACCGGCCAGCGCCGCCAGCAGGTCTGTCTCGCGGGCTTCTCGTTCCCGGTCGTCAACACGGAGACGGATCGGCTCGTACTCGCGTCGCCCGACGGTGTCCTCGTCTCGCTGGCCCCGCGGCGGCCCGCCGCGGCCGTGCCGCGGCAGCCACCGCCGGCTCAGCCGCCGGCCAAGGAACCACCGCCGGCCGAGGACGCACCACCGGCCGACGCGACCTGAAGCCGTCAGCGGTCATGGGTCGGCCGCGTCGGCACCCGCGCCTGGGGATCCTGTCGCCAGGCCTCCTGGAGCAGCCGGTAGAGCTGCCTGTCGTGCCGTGCCAGCCGGTGCGGATCCTGGAAGAAACACTCGCTCGCCACCGCGAAGAACTCGGCGGCGCTCTCGGCGGCGTAGTCGTCGAAGGCCGTCACCCGCCCCTCGTCGATCGCCTCGTCGAACCGCGACCGGCACGCGTCACAGGCGGCCACCCATGCCCGTCGGGCCGCCGCCGAGGGCAGCGGCGGCACGCCGTCGATCTCCCCGTCGAGCAGGTCGAACAGGTGCGCACACTCGTGGATTACCACGCTTCGCGGTCCGTCGCGGAGCCGGCCGCCGGCCACGACGCCGGGCCAGGAGAGGACCAGGCTGCCGCCGCCCCAGGCCTCGCCGACCCGGGCCTCCTGCCACTCCAGTTCGCCGCCCCCCTCCAGCGGCGTCGACCGCGGCACGAGATAGTCGCCCGGATAGACGAGCACCGACTGCAGCCTGTCGAAGTGCTCCGCGGCGAACCCCAGCGTCACGATCCCCGCCTGGGCGGCGATCGCCACGCGAATCTCGTCGGTGATCTCCAGGCCGCCGCAGCCCTCGAACCGCTTCTCGGCGAGGAACACGACGATCCATCGCTCGAGTCGCTGCCGCTCGGCCGGGGCGAGCCACTGCACCTGCTTCACAAGCCGGGCGAGGATCGCGTCCCAGGCCGGCGGGAAGGGCCGCGCGGCCAGGGCGTGGCGACGGCGGGTCCGTAGCCAGGAGAACAGCATGGCGAACCCGCCGGCAGGAAGCGGCGCCGTCTACGGCTTCAGCGGCAGCCGGCGCGAGAACAGGTCGAGGGCCAGGATCAGGCAGCCGATCGACATGGCCACGAACGACAGCAGCAGCATCGCCGTGTAGACGTTCATCGGCGGCCTCGATCGCGATTGCGGTGCGTCGTCTGCCATGGCTCGCCGTGTGTCAGCTCTTCAGCCGCGTCGTGACCTTGTCTCCCCGCTGCACCACGCCGCGGGAATACTCCCGGAGAATCATCGCCACCGCGCGGTCCGGCTTTACGGTCTTCACGACCGCCCGGCCCACGTACTGGCCTTCGCGGTAGACGTCGAGCGTGTGCCCGGGCTGCAGGCCCTCGTCACCGCCGAGCGAGACCTCGATCGAGTTGTCGGCGACGGCCAGCACGTCGCCGTCGAGCGTGGGCACGCGATCCTTGGGCAGCGCGTCGAGTGACAGCCCCTGCTGCTTGAGAAGCAGCCGGGCGTTGGCGACCTGCTTCTCCAGTTGCTCCTTCCGCTCCGTGGCGATCTCGAGGAAGGATTGGCTCTCGTGGAGTTTCTGGGCCAGCTCGGCGGCCTTGTCCACCTCCTTGTCGACCTTCGCCTGCTGCTCCCGCACCTGGCCGCGGAGCATCTCCACTTCCTTCACCGCCTTCTCGAGATTGGCCTGCGCCACCTGCATTTCGGCGAGCGCCTTCTGCTGGGCCTCCTCACGCTTCTCCTTTTCGCCCAGCAGCCTGCCCAGCTCCTCATCCTTCTCCTCGAGCGCCGTGCGCAACTTGGCGACCACCTGGTCGCGGGCGGCCTCCGAGGCGGCCACCTTCTGCACGAGCGTGCTGATCTGCTCCTCGAGCTTCTTCCGCTCCTTCTGGGCCTCCTCGAGCTGGAACTTGAGGCCCAGCTTCTGCGCACCCTGCACGTCCTCGGCCTTGCGGTTGACCTCCTGCTCCCAGTTGATGTGCGAGGAGTAGATGGCAACGGCGAAACTCATGAACACGAGGCTCATGATGAACACCGCGAACACGAAGATCTTGCCGATGATGTTCATGTCGCCTCCGGCTCGCGGCCCGACGGCACGCGTCTACCGAACCATCTTCCTTCCGGGATGGCACCGGGGGCAAGTTGCGCACCGGCCCGCCCGGACCCGCCGGGAGAATCGGCAGCCGGGCCCGGCCGGCGTCACCCGGCCCGCTGCGGCCCGTTCAGACGGCCCCCGCCCCGGCGGGCCAAGCCCTCCGCGAGCGTCACAGCCGCCGCCACCGCCACACACGCCGCCGTCGGCAAAGTCCCCATCGCCAGCCAGGGGCTCCGCCGGCCGTCGGGGTGGATCCGAGCCTGGAGGGTCGCCGAAGCCCGCCGCGGCCCGCGCTCCAGCAGCCGTCCGCAGCCGTCGATCGCCGCCGAAAATCCGGTGTTGGCCGCGATCGCGATCGGCGTCCGCACCTCGACGGCGCGGAAGATCGCCGCCACGAGATGCATGTCGAGTTCGCGGTGTTCATCATGAGCCTCGTGTTCATGAGTTTCGCCGTCGCCATCTACTCCTCGCACATCAACTGGGAGCAAGAGGTCAACCGCAAGGCCGAGGACGTGCAGGGTGCGCAGAAGCTGGGCCTCAAGTTCCAGCTCGAGGAGGCCCAGAAGGAGCGGAAGAAGCTCGAGGAGCAGATCAGCA
>JBJTHX010000144.1:0-3494 GCA_046094745.1 Planctomycetia bacterium | reverse complement strand
GTTCACGACCGACACGGCCGCGGCGGTCCGTGACGCCGAGATCGTCCTCCTCGCCGTCGGCACGCCACCGGCCGCCGACGGGTCGGCCGATCTCTCGACCCTGTGGAAGGGGGTCGATGCGATCGCCCCGCACCTTGACGCGGCGGCGATCGTCGTCACCAAGAGCACCGTTCCCGTGGGCACCTGCGCCGGCATCGAGCGGCGGCTGAAGGAGCGGCTCGGCCGCGACTGCCGCGTGGCGAGCAACCCCGAGTTTCTCAAGGAGGGGGCCGCGATCGAGGACTTCCAAAAGCCCGACCGGGTCGTGGTCGGAGCCCGCTCGGCCGCCGTGGCGGACGCCCTGCGGTCGCTCTACGCGCCGTTCCTGCGGACGGAGAACCCGTTCCTCGTCATGGCGCCGGAGAGCGCCGAGATGACAAAGTACGTGGCCAACGCCCTGTTGGCCACGAAGATCAGCTTCATCAACGAGGTGGCCAACCTCTGCGAGCGGATGGAGGCCGACATCGACGACGTCCGCCGCGGCATCGGCCACGACAGCCGGATCGGCTTCGCCTTCCTGTTTCCGGGCGCTGGCTACGGCGGCAGCTGCTTCCCCAAGGACGTGCAGGCGCTGGCCGCGATGGCCCGCGGCAAGGGCGTGTCGCCGCGGATCCTGACGGCGGTCCACGAGACGAACCTTGCCCAGAAGCGGGTGCTCGGCGACAAGATCGCCGCCTGGTTCGGCGGCGATCTCTCCGGTCGGAAGATCGCCGTCTGGGGCCTGGCCTTCAAGCCGCGGACCGACGACATCCGCGACGCCCCGGCCCTCGACCTGATCGATCGGCTGCTGGCCGGCGGCGCCGCCGTGGCCGTCTACGATCCGGAGGCCATGGACAACGTCCGCCGCATGTATGGCGACCGGCTGGCCTACTCGGCCGGCCCGATGGAGGCCCTCGACGGTGCGGAGTGCCTGGCGATCGTCACAGAGTGGGGCGACTTCCGGCGTCCCGACTTCGACGACATGGCCCGCCGGATGAAGGCCCGGACGATCTTCGACGGCCGGAACCTCTACGCCCCCCGCGAGATGCAGGCCCGGGGATTCGCCTACCATGCGATCGGCAAGGCTCCCGTCTGAGCGGGGCGGTTTGACAGCCCTCCGGCGGCAGGGTTCAATCTCGCGCACCGCGGCGCCGCCGTGGCCGGGCGGGCCCCGTTCCCGTCGTCACCGTCCACGCGTTCCGCTCTTTCCCCGGAGTCTCTGCATCGTGAAACGTGCCACCGCCCTCGTCGTCGTCGCTCTCCTCGCCCTGCCGCTCATCGGCTGCGGCGGCGGCCAGGTGGATCCCGCCGCTCCGCCCTCGGGCATCGGCAACAACATGTTCTACGTCATCTGGTGGCTCGTCGGCATGGGCGGCTCGGCGCTGGCGCTCTTCCAGGCCTGGCAGTTCTTCCAGTGGATGGAGGCCCAGCCGGCCGGCACGCAAAAGATGATCGACATCGCCGGCTACGTCCGCACCGGCGCCGACGCCTACCTCAAGCAGCAGTACAAGGTCGTGGGCTGGGCGTTCCTCGCGATCTGCCTCCTGCTGTCGTGGATGGCCCTGGGCCTGGGCGTGCAGAGCCTGTGGGTGCCGTTCGCCTTCATCTCGGGCGGCTTCTTCTCCGGCCTCGCCGGCTGGTTCGGCATGAAGACGGCCACGCTCGCCAGCAACCGTACCGCCGCGGGTGCCGAGCGGTCGCTCAATGAGGGCCTGCAGATCGCCTTCCGCTCCGGGGCCGTGATGGGGCTCACGGTCGTGGGCCTCGGCCTGCTCGACATCATGCTCTGGTTCTTCGTCCTCTACTGGCTCGTGCCGATGCTCGGCTTCCAGCCGCTGTCGCTCGAGGAGATCACGGTCACGATGCTCTGCTTCGGCATGGGAGCCAGCACCCAGGCCCTGTTCGCCCGCGTCGGCGGCGGCATCTTCACGAAGGCGGCCGACGTCGGCGCCGACCTCGTGGGCAAGGTCGAGCACTCGATCCCCGAGGACGATCCGCGGAACCCGGCGACGATCGCCGACAACGTGGGCGACAACGTGGGCGACGTGGCCGGCATGGGGGCCGACCTCTACGAGAGCTACTGCGGATCGATCCTCGCCACGGCCGCCCTCGGCGTGGCCGCCTTCACGGGCGACGGCGCGATGCAGCTCAACGCCGTGTTTCTGCCGATGGCGATCGCCGCGGTCGGCACGCTGCTCTCGGTATGGGGCATCTACCAGGTCCGCACCCAGGAGGATTCCTCGCAGAAGGCCCTCCTGGCGGCCCTCGCCAAGGGCATCAACTTCTCGACGATCGCCATCGTGGCCGCCACGTTCGGGATCACGTTCCTGTTGATGCGGGGCTTCACCCACATGGGCGTGGCGATCGCCGTCATCGTGGGCCTCGTGGCCGGCTGGCTGATCGGCAAGTGGACCGAGTACGCCACGAGCAACGAGTACGCCCCCACGAAGGAACTCGCCGATCAGGCCCTCACCGGTCCGGCGACGATCATCATCGGCGGCGTGGCGGAGGGCATGCTCTCCACATGGGCGCCCGTGCTGATCACCGGTGCGGCCACGCTCCTCGCCTTCGGCTTCGCCAACGGCTTCAACTTCACCGACCCCAACGCCTTCGCCCTCGGCCTCTACGGCGTGGGCATCGCGGCGGTCGGCATGCTCTCCACGCTGGGCATCACGCTGGCCACCGACGCCTACGGCCCGATCGCCGACAACGCCGGCGGCAACGCCCAGATGGCGGGCCTGCCCGAGATGGTCCGCGAGCGGACCGACGCGCTCGATGCCCTCGGCAACACGACCGCCGCCACGGGCAAGGGATTCGCGATCGGCTCGGCCGCGCTGACGGCGCTGGCCCTGCTCGCCGCCTACGTCGAGGAGGTGCGGATCGGCTTCGAGCGCTGGGGCACGGCGGCCGTCGTCACCCGCGACGGCGTCCAGGAGGTGAAGGCCGGCGGCAAGAAGCTCGTGGCCGGCGACTGGGTGAAGATGGCCGACCGGCTCGTGCTCTCCGCGGGCGAGAAGGCCGCGGACAACCACGTCTACATGGTGCTCGACCAGGCGGTGCTCGACGGCCGCAAGGGCAGGGACGGCAAGACCGTGCTCGAGGCGGCCGTCGACGGCCTCGGGACAGGCGCGGTCCGCAACAGCGTGGCCGCCCCGGCCGCCGACGTCGTGGCCCGGCTCGTCAACGAGAACCGGATCGTGGACGTCAAGAAGGCCACGATGCGGGACTACATGCGGTTCTACGACGTGACCCTCATGAACCCGAAGGTGCTCGTCGGCATGTTCGTGGGCGCCATGAGCGTGTTCGTGTTCTGCGCCCTGACGATGAAGGCCGTGGGTCGGGCCGCGAAGGGCATGGTGGAGGAGGTCCGCCGCCAGTTCCGCGAGAAGCCGGGCATCATGCAGGGCACCGACCTGCCCGACTACGCCGCCCCGGTGGCGATCAGCACGAAGGCCGCCCAGAGGGAGATGGTGCTC
>JBJTHX010000143.1:0-3129 GCA_046094745.1 Planctomycetia bacterium | reverse complement strand
CCATGGCCCGGTGCACGTCGTTCTCCAGCGCGTCCGGCGTGCGGCCGAAGGCGGCCTCGAACTCCTCCAATCGCTGCGCGGCGGAGTCCTCGCCGCAGGGAGGTTTCGCGGCGATCGTCTTCAGGTAGCCGGCGAAGGCGTCGCGTTTCGTGGTCATCAGGTAATGGGTCAGGGCCCAGGACCGCGCGTAGGCGTCGAGGCCGGTTTCCGCGGCGCGGAACGGAGCGTCGCCGGCGACGACCTCCCGCAGCGCCCCGGGCCGGTGCGTCCGCAGGTAATGCTCGAGCCGCGGCTGGTTGACGCCGCCGATGCCCTTCCACCCGCGAGCGTTCGTGAGGTCGGGCGTTTCGAAGCAGGTCGCGATGCCCTCGCTCACCCAGACCGGCACCGGCGCGAGCCGGCGGTGAAGCCCCGAGTTGAACGCCATCTGGTGCGTCGCCTCGTGCACGAGCGTCGACACGAGGCCGGCCGCCTCCGGGCTGGCGAGGATCTCGAGCCCCGCGCGGCCCGGCCGGCGGCCGGGCGGTCGGGGCAGGGCGTCGCTGCCGGTGATGTCGAAGGTGGTGACGCGGTTGGAGAGGAGGTTGTAGTAGCCCACGATCCGGTCGGCCGCAGCCCCGAGGTCGCGGGCGGCGCAGGCCTCGTAGTCACGCCGGTCCGCGAAGATCACGACGACCAGCGGCCGCCCGGGCCGCTTGACGTCGAGGCCCGCGTTGGACCAGTAGGTGGCGAAGGTGTCGAAGAGCCGCTCGAAGAGGGCGGCGCACCAGACGGCGTATTCCCGCGACGTGTCGAAGCAGACGACGTAGTGTTTCGTGACGTGGAGGTCGAAGCCCGGCGGCAGTTCGCCGAGGATCCGGCGGCCGAACTCGCGCGGCGACTCCTCCGGCGGACCGCCGGCGAGCGGCCGGCGGGCCACGATCCGATCGGGCTGGAGCAGCTCGTACCGCTGGTCGTCGAGTTCGAGCAGGACGCCCCCGTCGACCGCCTCGACGACGACGGCGCCCTCGATCGCCGTCGGCCCCGCCTCCGCCCGCACTTCGACACGCTCGCGGACGGACGGGAGTTCGTCGGCGCGGGCGCAGGCCAGGGCCAGCGTCGGCAGGCAGAGGGCGAGGCGGGATGTCCGCAGGTCCACGGGGCGGTGCTCCGGCGGCGGCAACGGGGCGATGCACCCAGTTTGCGGCGCCGCTCGCCAGCCCGAAAGCGGCAGTCGGTGCGGGACGCGGCAAGATGGGCGATTTCCCCGCCGCCGCCGCGTCGCTGGTCTGGCCGTGGCACGGTCGACTCGCTACCGTCCCCGGCCCCGTTCCCGCGATCATCCATGCCAGCACCACGCACGCTCCATCGGGCCGTTCGCCTCGTCGCCTGCGGCGGCCTCCTGCTCGGCGGCTGCGCCTCCAGCCAGCCGTGGAAACCGTTCGAGGACCCGGCCGCGGTCGCCCGCGAACGGGAGCAGTACGGTGCGACGGCCGACGAGCGGATCGGCACCCTCGTCGAGGATGGCAAGCGGGCCAAGGCCGGCTCCGCCCAACAGCAGGACGAGTTCACGCAGTCGCTGGCGACCGCGCTCCTCGCGGAGCACGACCCGCGGGTGCGCTGCAAGATCCTGGAGATCGCCGCGGACTTCGACACGGCGCCGGCCGCGGCCATCTGCCGCGGCGCCCTCCAGGACCCAGAAGCGCGGGTGCGGATGGCCGCCTGCTCGGCGTGGGCCAAGCGCGGCGGCCCCGAGGCGGTGCAGTTGCTGGGGGCCCGCTTCCAGACCGACTCCGAGATCGACGTCCGCCTGCGGGCGCTGCGGGAACTGGGCACGCTCGGCGACAAGGAGGCGATCCCGGTGCTGGCCAGGGCCCTCGAGGACGCGGATCCCGCCGTCCAGTACCGGGCGGTCGCGGCGTTGAAGAAAGTGAGCGGTCGCGACCTGGGCAACGACGTCAATCGCTGGCGGGAATGGGCTGCCGACCCCGAGGGCACGGCCGCCGAATGGTCGGTCGCGGAGGCGTTTCGCCGACTCTGGTGACCAGGGCGGGCGGGGAACGTCTGCCGGTCCGGATGTCCGGGAAGGATGGGTCGCGCCGGAGGGCTGACCCGACCCTCGGGTGACCGGTCCGGGTGGCCACGGTCTCCAGAGCCGGGGTGCCGATACCGCAGACACACTGTTGCCGCGTTTCTCCCGCTGCGGACCTTATGCCCCTCATCCACGGACCTGTTCCCGAGTCGAGCTGTACGCGGCGGGCCGTCGGGCGTCGGCCGTGGCTGCCCGTCGCGCTCGCCGTCTTCGTCGCGGTCGGCGGAGCCGCCGCCGTCCGCCGGGCCCAGGCGGCCGGCGGGAAGACACGCTCGGTGCCGCGGTTCTTCGAGGGGCTGATGGGGAAGGAACCGACGCCCGAGTTCATTCCCCTGCCGCAGCCACCCACCGCCGAGGAGGCCGAACGGGCCGCGCGGCTGGCCGCCGCCCCCAAGGCGTCGCGGTCGGCCGCCGTGGCGCCGGCGCGGCCGAACGCCCGGCCCGCGGTGCCGCGGCCGACGCGGCTGCCCACCTGGCAGGAGACGAAGGACTTCGGCACCGCCCTCCAGGCCTCGTCGCGGCGGGTGATCCGCGATGCGGCCGATCCGGCCTTCACGCCGCGGTCGCGGCCGGCGTCGCCGGCGCCACCGACCACGGTGGTCGTCACGACGAAGGCGGGCAGTCGCCGCGAGACGCCGCCGATCGTCGCCACGCGGCTGCAGCCCACCGGAGCGCCCGCGCCGCGGACGCCCCGCTTCGAGCGGCTGCGGGCGAACATCGCCCGCACGCTGGCGACCTACCAGCGGCGGCCGCTCAACACCGCCCAGCACACGCCCTGGGAGGTGATGCACGGCTTCATCGCCTTCGGCATTCCCACGCAGGTCCGCGTCGGCGGGCCCGCCGGCGACCTCGTCAACGCGATCGGCTGGTCGAACATGGGCGGCCGATGCCGCGGCCAGGTGATGCTCGCCGCCGCGGGCGACCGCCTCGTCGCCCTCAAGGGGGTCGGCGTGCAGGGGCACTCGGCCCAGTACCTCGCGATCCTCGCCCAATGCCGCGTCGCGGCCAACTCGCCGATCACGCTGGGCTCCAAGTCGTTCACCGTCGCCGACCTCATC
>JBJTHX010000142.1:0-3311 GCA_046094745.1 Planctomycetia bacterium | reverse complement strand
GTCGGGACGGGGGGCGGCTGAAGGGCGGGCATCGTCGACTCCCTGCCGCCGGGCGGCTGCGGGCCGAACTTCACCTGGCATCGTACACCGCCGGCCGCTCCTGTGGCATGATGGTGGACGGCGGAACCTGGGCCCGGTCCGCACCGATGAAACGTTTCACCGATCTCTACTGGCAGCTCGACGCCACCTCCCGCACGAGCGAGAAAGTCGCGGCCCTGCGGGACTATTTCGCCGCAGCTCCTGCGGAGGACGCGGCCTGCGCCCTGGCGGTGCTGTCCGGCGGCCGGCAGTTGCGGGCCGTCTCCACGACCCAACTGCGGGCCTGGGCGGCCGAGGCGACCGGAATGCCCGCCTGGCTCGTGGAGGAGTGCTACGCCCACGTCGGCGACCTGGCCGAGACGCTGGCCCTGATCCTGCCCGAAGGCGACGCGGCCGGCCCGGACGACGGCCAGCCGCCGACCGCGGGGATCGGGCTCGCCGAGATCATGCGGACCACGATCCATGAACTCCGCGCGGCCGACGAGGCCCGCAAGAAGCAGGTCGTCCTCGGCGTCTGGCGGCGTCTGGCGCCGCGGGAGCGGATCGTCTGGCACAAGCTGCTCACCGGCGGCTGCCGCGTGGGCGTGTCGCGGGCGCTCGTGGCCCGGGCCCTGGCGGAGGTGGCCGGGGTGGACCCGGCCGTGATGGCCCACCGGCTCATGGGCGATCCCGTGGCCGACGGCGCCGCGTTCGCCCGGCTCATGGCCGCCGAGGCGAACCCCGCCGACGATCGCCGCCCCTTTCCGTTCTTCCTCGCCTCGGCCCTCGACCGCACGGCGGCGGCCGACGTCGCCGCGGACCTCGGACCAGTCGGCGACTGGCAGGCGGAGTGGAAGTGGGACGGCATGCGGGCGCAGCTCGTCCGCCGCGGCGCCGACGTCACGCTCTGGAGCCGGGGCGAGGAGCCGGTCAACGAGGCGTTTCCCGAGGTCGTCGCGGCGGGAAGCGGGCTGCCCGCGGGCACCGTGCTCGACGGCGAACTGCTCGCGTATCGCGACCGCCGCCTGCTCGGCTTCGCCGCGGTGTCGAAGCGGAGCGGCAGGCGGCGCGTGACGAAGTCCATCCTCACCGAGATTCCCTGCCTGTTCGTCGCCTACGACGTGCTCGAGGCCGACGGCCGCGACCTGCGGGACCAGCCGCTCGCTGCGCGGCGGACCACGCTCGAGCGGATCGTGCCCCACTGCTTCGGAGACCTGCTCGACGACTCGGTCGCGCCGGCGGCCGGCACCGGCGTCTACCGCTCGCCGCTGGTCACCGGCGGCTCGTGGGAGGCGCTTGCCGCGCACCGGGCCGACTCGCGGGACCGCGGCGTGGAAGGACTGATGCTCAAGCGGCTGGCGAGCGGCTACGGCGTGGGACGGACCCGCGGCGACTGGTGGAAGTGGAAGATCGACCCGCTCGAGATCGACGCCGTGCTGCTCTACGCCCAGGCCGGCCACGGCCGCCGCGCGGGCCTGCACAGCGACTACACGCTCGGCGTGTGGCACCACGGGAGGCTCGTCACGATCGCCAAGGCCTACTCGGGCCTCTCGGACGCCGAGATCGTGGCGGTGGATCGTGTCGTGCGGGCGACCACGCTCGAGAAGCACGGCCCGGTGCGGATCTGCCGGCCCACGCTCGTGTTCCAATTGGCGTTCGAGGGCGTGGCCCGCTCCACGCGGCACAAGTCGGGGGTCGCCGTCCGGTTTCCGCGGATCGTCCGCTGGCGGAAGGACAAGCAGCCCGCCGACGCCGGCCACCTGGCCGACCTCGAGGCGATGATCGAAGCGGCGGAAAGCCCGCGGACCTGATCGCCCAGTTTGCCACGACCTCCCGAACCTCCGGGCCGCCTGTGCGGGTGGCAACGATTCTCATCCTCCCTGCCGGATGTGCCGAAAGATCCGGTGGGCCGTCGACTCGGCGTCGTCGGTTCCACAGGGGGTTCAAGCATGCTGCGACGTGCGCGGTGCGCCGCGATCTGGATGCTGCTGATGGCGGCCTGCGGGGCGGTCCGTGGCGACGATGCCTCGGTCCTCGTGCCCGATGGGGCCACGGTGCTCGTCCCCGGGGACCACCAGGTCACGGCACCCGACGACACCACGGTTCCGCCACCCGACGACGCCACGGTCCTCGTGCCCGATGGCACCACGGTCCTGGCACCCGAGGAGGGGAGCCTGGTGTTCGCCGGCCCGACGGAGAACGTGGTCGTGCCCCGCCTCCCGCTCGGCGATCCGGGACGGCCACAGGCCTACGCGATCGCCGACGCGGTGTTCCTCCAGCGCGACAACCAGTCGACCGACCAGCCCCTCGTGATCAGCGGCAGCACCGCCTTGATCACGACGCACCAACTGACGTTCGCCACGCAGCCGGGGCTGCGGGCCTTCTTCGGCGCGGTGAACGAGTGCGACGCCGGCTGGGAGGTCGGCTACCTGGGCGTGTGGAACATGTTCGCCTCGTCGATGATCGCCGGCCCGGACACGCTCCAGGCCCCCGACCCGCTGGCCCTGCTCGTGCCCGAGTTCAACGACCGCGGCCTGGCCCGCGCGACCTACGCCTCCACGCTCAACTCGGCCGAGATCAGCGTCTTCTCCCGGGCCGACGACGGCGGCTACTGCCGCGGGGCGGCGGCGCCCTGGCAGCGGTGCGCGGGCTACAGCCGTGGCACGTTCGACTGGCTGGCCGGCGTCCGCTGGGCGGGCCTCGACGAGTCGGCGAGCCTGATCTTCAGCGGGGGCGGAAATCCCGCGTTGGGCAGCTACTCCCTGCGGAGCACGACGAACCTCTTCGGCGGCCAGGTGGGAGGCCGCGGCCGCATGGAGTGGGAGCGGTGGGCGTTCGAGGGCTGGGCGAAGGTGGCCCTGTGCGGCTCGGCGATGTCGCAGTCGCAGGCGCCGATCGTCAACGCCGCCGAACCCGATCCGCCGGTCCGGCCCGCGCGGCACGCCTTCGAGGGGGGCGTGGGGTTCATCGGCGACCTGAACGCGACGCTCGCCTACCGGCTCACCGACACCTGGGCCCTGCGGGCGGGCTACAACCTCGTCTGGCTGACGGGCGTCGCGCTGGCGCCCACCCAGTTCGACTTCGGCCGCGAAAGCACCAGCGGCAGCGGATTGAACGGCGGCGCCGGGGTGTTCCTCCATGGCGCGAACCTGGGCCTCGAGGCCCGCTGGTAGACACCGGGTCAGTCGGTGGCCGGGGGGGGCGGCCGGCCGCGCATCGCGCGGCCGCGGGCGAGATGCTCCGGCATCACCCCGGGCCGCCGCGCCGCGGGCACCCGCGCGCGCAGATCGACC
>JBJTHX010000141.1:0-3449 GCA_046094745.1 Planctomycetia bacterium | reverse complement strand
GGCCCCCATGCTGCCGCACCTGGTCGAGCAGCGCCCGTTCGCCGGCGGAGAGCGGTGCAGCCGCGGTGGCCCGGGGCGGCCCGGGCTCGCCGGCGGCCGTGGTCGACGCCGTGGGCAGCGCGTCGTCGCGGTTCCGGCGGTCGAACGAGACGGCGGGCATCTCGGCAGGCATCGCCGGCACGTGGGCGGAACCACCAGGACCGGCGGCCGCCACGGCATCGAGGCCGCCGCTGGGATAGACGTTGCGATACACGAAGCCGAGCCCCGCCTCCTCGAGCTGCTCGTGGATCACGGGCAGCGCCGCGAAAAGCCCTTCGTTGTCGGCTGGATCGGCCGCGTTGCAGACGCCGATCAGCGTGCCGTCGAGGGCGAACAGGCCGCCGCCGCTGCGGCCCTGGACCGGCTGGCCGGCCACCTGGACGTTCGCGGGCCCGAGATACTTGTCGACCGCGGTGATCCGGCTGTGGTGAATCGAGGGCTCGGCGCCGCCGTCGCAGCCGACGGTGACGACCGGCTCACCGGCAGACGTGCCGCGGTCGACGCCACCGACCCGCACCGGCTCGAGCGGCTTGTCGGTGAAGATGCTCACGAGCGCGAGGTCGCGCTTGAGGTCCCAGGCGACCACCTGGCCGGCGACGCCCCGCGGCCCGCCGGGAGCGAAGGAATCGACCTCGATCCGGCCATTGCCCTGCGAGTCGCGGAAGATGTGGCCGCAGGTGAGGATCAGGGCCTCGCCCTGGCGCGAGTCGACCACGGTGCCGGTGCCCCAGGAACTTCCCTGGGCATCCTCGACCTTGAGGCGGGCCGTCGCCGCCATCAGCCGGCGCTCGAGCGCGATGCGGGCATCGGCCGCGAGCGGCGGAGCGGCCCCGGCAGCGACGTCGCGTCCCGCGGCGGCCGGCGACCGTGGCGGCGGCGCGTCGGCTTTCGCGGGCGGCGGGTTCACGGCCGGCGCGGCCGCGAGCGCCTCGGCAGGCGTGCGGCCGCGAGACGGTGGCTCGGTGGCCAGGGGCGGGGCGGCGCGGCCGCCGGGCAGCGGCATGCCGGGCAGCGGCACCGGCGGCGAGGCGGCGGCCGCGGACGGCGCAGTGGCTCCCAGGGGAGCCGCGGCCTTGGCCAGGAGTTTTTCCAGTTCGCCACGGGTCGTGGCGCCGTTGATCCGGCCGACCTCGTGCCCCTTGACCAGCAGCACGTAGCAGGGGACGGCCGTCACGCCGAACCGGCGGACGACGTCGAGTTCGCGGTCCACGTCGACGCGGCGGACGACCCAGCCGGCAGCCGAAACCTCGCCGAGCAGCGGCGCCATCTGCCGACAGGGACCGCACCAGTCGGCCGAGACGTCAAGCAGGACGACCTCGCCCGAGGCGGCCGCAACGGCCGGATTGGCCGGCGCGCGGCCGGCGGCGACGAACAGGATCAGGAAGGCGGCGGCGCAGGCACCCAGGCGGATCGATCGCATGTTTTCTCTGACTCGGAGGCCGACGGTCCACGAAGTCCAGGGGCCGGCGGCCCCGGAAGGGGGCGGGATACTGCCGGGGGCGCCGCGCGGCGACAAGGCCACTTTGCGGCGCCGCGTGCTCCAAACAGACGTAAAGTCGCAGAAAGGCACGGTAAGGCAGAAAAGGTAGGCGAGGGGGTCGGCGAACGCTCGAGGAGCCTATGGCCGCTTCGGCCATCAGCGACAATCCGCAGGACCGCAAAGCGGCGACTTTTGCCGCCCCCGAGCCGGCGAGTTCCCTGCGATCGATCCAGCCGATCCCCCGCTGTTTCCCCGTTTGCGGGCCGCTTCTACAATCCGCCTTCCGCCCGTCCCCGAGCCCGCGCCGCATGGTCGCCACGCCCGCCCGCCGCATCCTCGTCACCTCGGCGCTCCCCTACGCCAACGGTCACATCCACCTCGGGCACTTGGTGGAGTACATCCAGACCGACATCTTCGTCCGCTTCCAGCGGCTCCGCGGCCAGGCCTGCATCTACCTCTGCGCCGACGACACCCACGGCACCGCGATCATGATCCGCGCCCGGGCCGAGGGGCGGAGCGAGCGGGAACTCGTCGCCGCGATGCGGGAAGCCCACCTGGCCGACTTCGCCGGCTTCCAGGTCGCCTTCGACCACTACGGCTCGACCGACAGTCTGGAGAACCGCCGGCTGTGCGGCCTGGTGTGGCAGCGACTGCGGGACCGCGGGCTCGTCGTCTCCCGCGGCGTCGAGCAGCTCTACGACGCGACCGCCGGCGTGTTCCTCGCCGACCGATTCGTGAAGGGCAGCTGCCCGAAGTGCGGGGCCGCCGACCAGTACGGCGACTCCTGTGAGAAGTGCGGGGCCGCCTATTCCCCCGCCGACCTCCACGACCCGGTGAGCACGCTCTCCGGCACCCAGCCCGAGGTCCGCTCGGCCGAGCACCTGTTCGTGACGCTGGAGAAGATGCACGGCTTCCTCACGACGTGGACCCGCGAGTCGGGGGCCCTCGACCCGCGGATCGCCAACTACCTCGCCGGCCACTTCCTCGGCGAGGAACTCCGTGACTGGGACGTCTCCCGACCCGCACCCTACTTCGGCTTCGAGATCCCCGACGCCCCGGGCCACTACTGGTACGTGTGGTTCGACGCGCCGATCGGCTACCTCGCCGCCACGAGCGAATGGTGCCAAGCCCATGGCGGCACGCTCGACGACTGGTGGGGCCGCGGCGGCACCAACGCCCCGCCCGCCGAGATCCATCACTTCATCGGCAAGGACATCACCTACTTCCACACGCTCTTCTGGCCGGCGATGCTCGAGGCGGCCGGACTGGCCCTGCCGACGAAGGTCCGCGTGCACGGCTTCCTCACCGTCAACGGGGAGAAGATGTCGAAGAGCCGGGGCACGTTTCTCCTGGCCCGTACCTGGCTCGACCACCTCGACCCGGCCGCGCTGCGGTACTTCTACGCGGCCAAGCTCTCCGGCGGCATCGACGACATCGATCTCGATCTCGACGAGTTCGCCACGAAGGCCAACGCGGATCTCGTCGGCAAGGTCGTGAACCTCGCCAGTCGCACGGCCCGGTGGCTGGAGGCGACGGGCCTCGCGGCCCGCTACCCCGAAGACGGCGGCCTGTTCGCCCGGGCCGCGGCCGACGGCGCCGAGATCGCCGCCGCCTACGAGGACTGCGACACGGCCCGGGCGATGCGGGTGATCATGGCGGCGGCCGACCGGGCCAATGCCTACGTCGACGCCGAGCAGCCGTGGAAGCTCGCGAAGGCCGGCCCGGCGGCGGCCGCGCGGCTGCAGGACGTGGCCACTGTGGCGCTCAACCTCTTCCGACAGCTGGCCGTCTACCTGGCGCCGGTGCTGCCCGGGCTGGCCGAGCAGGCGGGCGATCTCGTGGGCGGGCCGATCCGCTCGTGGGACGAGTCGCAGGCGCCGCTCGCGGGCCGGCCGGTCGCGGCCTTCCAGCCACTCATGAAACGGATCGA
>JBJTHX010000140.1:0-3443 GCA_046094745.1 Planctomycetia bacterium | reverse complement strand
CGACCTACGTGTTCTCGAAGGATCACAAGGTCATCGGACTGCAGTTCCTGTTCTCCACGCTGCTTTGGTTCCTGATCGGCGGCCTGCTCGCCCTGGCCGTCCGCTGGCAGGTGGCCTGGCAGTGGTCCGACGTGCCCGTGCTCGGCAAGTTGTTCGCCCAGCAGGGCGGCCAGATGGCGCCCGAGTTCTACACGATGCTGTTCACGATGCACGCCACGGTGATGATCTTCCTCGTCATCATCCCGGTGCTCGCGGGCGCCTTCGGCAACTTCCTCATCCCGTTGATGATCGGCGCCGACGACATGGCCTTTCCGACGCTCAACATGCTGTCGTACTGGTTCATGTGGCCCGCCTTCATCGCCTTCGGGGCGAGCTTCTTCGTGGAAGGCGGTGCAGCCTCCGGCGGCTGGACGAGCTATCCCACGCTGTCCACCAACGTCGCCTCCTCGCCGGCCAGCGGCTGGGGCCAGACGCTGTGGCTCGTCGGCCTGACGTTCGTGGGCGTCTCGTCGATGCTCGGCAGCGTCAACTACATGACGACGATCATCCTCATGCGGGCTCCCGGCATGACGATGTTCCGCCTGCCGATGACGATCTGGGCGATGTTCATCACCGCCATCCTCCAGGCCTTCGCCCTGCCCGTGCTGACCGCGGCCGGCTTCATGCAACTCTTCGACCGCACGCTGGGCACCGGCTTCTTCTCGCCCGAGGGCAACATCGTCAACAACGCCGTTCCCGGCGCCGGTGGCGGCCAGCCGCTGCTCTGGCAGCACCTGTTCTGGTTCTACAGCCACCCCGCCGTCTACATCATGATCCTGCCGGCGATGGGCATGGTGAGCGACATCCTCACGGTCTTCGCCCGCAAGCCGCTGTTCGGCTACCGGCCCATGGTCTATTCGATCGCCGGCATCGCCGGCCTCGGCTTCATCGTCTGGGGCCACCACATGTTCATGTCGGGCATGAACCCGGCCCTCGGCATCACCTTCATGGTGTCGACGATGATGATCGCCCTGCCCAGCGCCGTGAAGACGTTCAACTGGCTGGGCACGCTGTGGGGCGGCCGGATCCAGTTCACGACGGCGAACCTGTTCGCCATCTCGTTCGTGTCGATGTTCATCATCGGCGGCCTGTCGGGCATCTTCATGGCCGCCACGCCGGTCGACATCTTCATCCACGACACCTACTTCATCGTGGCCCACTTCCACTACGTGCTCTTCTGCGGCACCGCGATGGGCGTGTTCGCCGGCATCTACTTCTGGTTCCCCAAGATGTTCGGCCGGATGATGAACGAGTTCTGGGGGAAGGTGCACTTCTTCCTCACCTTCCTGTTCATGAACGGCACCTTCTTCACGATGCACATCCTCGGCGCCGTCGGCTTCCCCCGCCGGCTCGCCGACGCCTACCACTACGAGACGTTCCACCACCTGCAGCCGCTCAACGCCTTCATGACCTGGTGCGCGATCGGCATGGTGGCCTCGCAGGTGATCTTCGCGGCCAACTTCATCTACAGCATGTTCTGGGGCCCGCGGGCCGGCCGGAACCCGTGGAACGCGAACACGCTCGAGTGGACCGCCCCGAGCCCGCCGGGCCACGGCAACTTCGACTACCAACCCGTGGTGCACCGCGGACCCTACGAGGACTCGCTGCCCGGCGTCGACAAGGACCACCTCATGCAGACCGACCCGCCGAACGAGGCCGCGGCCCGGGCGGCGGCGGCGGCCCACTGACGCGGTTGTCGGAGTCCGGGAGCCCAAGCCGCCGGGGGGCGGTGAAAGCCTTGGCTTCGGAGGCGAGGATACGCCAACTCGCCTCGACTTCCCCCGACCCCCCCGGCTCCCGCATGGCAGATGGACGGAAAGATCGGTTGCACGTGAGTCGCCGTTGTTTGTCCTCGCACCGAGCCCGAGTCCTCGCCCCTCTATGAAGCGATCCACCTTCAACTGGCCCCATCTCGTCGCCTGCCTGCTCGTGGCGGTGACGGCGGTGCTGCTCTGCTTCGGGGCACTGGTCACGACCTACGAAGCGGCGATGGCCGTGCCCGACTGGCCGGCCACGTATGGGCACAACATGTTCCTGTTCCCGCTGGCCGACTGGCTCGGGGGGCCGTGGGACCTGTTCCTCGAGCACGGCCACCGGCTGCTCGGGGCCGTGGTCGGGTTGCTGTCGCTGGTGCTCGCGGCGGTCGTCTGGCGGAGCGGGCAGAGCCCGGCCGTGCGGTCGCTCGCCGTCGCGGCCGTGATCCTCGTCGTCGTGCAGGGCTGCCTCGGCGGGGCCCGCGTGCTCCTCGACGACAAGACGATCGCCAAGGTCCATGCCTGCACCGGTCCGTTGTTCTTCGCCGTCGCCACCGCGATCGCCACGCTCACGCGGAGACGTGGGCCGGGGGCGGCGTCGGCCGTGGCGTGTGACGCGGCTCCGATGCCGCCGCAGCCGCGGGCCGTGGCCGCGGCCGTCGGGGCGGCGGCTCTCGTCGTCGCCTCCTACGTGCAACTGGTGGCCGGGGCCCAATTGCGGCACCTCGACGCCGCGGTCGATCCGCTCACCTTCCGCTGGCTCATCGGCTTCCACGTCGCCGGGGCCGTCGTCGTCGCGGCCGTGGCGGGAATGCTCGCCTGGGTCAACGGCGGCACGCCGTCGGCCGTCCGCCGCTGGTCGTGGCTGCTCGCCGGGTTGGTGGTCTGCCAGATCGCCCTCGGCTGCGGTGCCTGGGTCGTGTCGTGGGGGCTGCCCTCGGGCCTGCTCCCCGAGTCGTGGCGGTTCGCGGAGCCCCTCCAGGCGCGGAGCACCGGCGGCGCGGTCGTGGTCACCGGCCACGTCGTGCTCGGCATGCTGATCCTCGGCGGTTCGGTCGTGCTGTGGATCATCGGCGGCGGCCTCCGCGGCCCGGCGACAGTCCGAGCCGGGTCGTTGGCCGCCGCTCGGACGGAAGGGGCGTTCGCATGACGCCGCCGTTCCCGCAGCCCGCCGCGACGGTCGCGTCACCGGTGCCGAGCATCGGTGCCGACGCCGGCACGGTTTCCGGCGGCCTGGCAGCCGCCCTCGCCGACGGCGCCCGGCTCGTGCGGCCGAAGATCGCGCTGATGGTGCTGGCGACCGTGGCCACCGCGTTCTGGCTCACCGCAGGCCGGCCCGACGACACCGCCGCGCTCCTCTGGCTGCTTCTCGGCACCGCGCTCGTGGCGGCCAGTTCGAGCATCGCCAACCAGATCCTCGAACGACATGCCGACCGCCTCATGCCGCGGACGGCCGACCGCCCCCTGGCGGCGGGCCGCTTGTCGGTGGGAACGGCATCGGTAGCGACCGTCCTGCTGCTCGTGGTCGGCGGGACGGTCTGCGTCCTGTCCGGCGGCTGGCAGGCGGCCGGCGCCGCCGTCGCCACCTGGGTTCTGTACGTCGCCGCCTACACGCCGCTCAAGCGGATGACGCCGCTGAACACCGCGGTG
>JBJTHX010000139.1:0-6799 GCA_046094745.1 Planctomycetia bacterium | reverse complement strand
GGGCCGCACCAGTCCCAACGTGGACCGCACCAACCCCAGCGGGGACCGCACCACCCGCCCCAGCCCCAACGGGTGACGGCCGTGCTGTAGCCGGCCGCATAGCCGGCGTTGCCGTAGGCGAACGTCGGCGCGGCGTAGGGGCCGCGGCAGAAGAAGCGACCGGCCCGCGCCTCGGCGGCGAAGCCGAAGGCGACCAAGGCGGCACACACGGCGACGACGAACCGAAACCTTCTCATCGTGGAAGTGCTCCGGAAAGGGCGAATGAAGGCCACGCTCATTCTACGGGACAGCCGGAAAAAAGTGCCACGTTTCGGCGGCCGGCCAGCCGCCGTTTTTTCGCCGCGGTGCGCGGGGTGGTAGTCTTGGCCAGTTTTCCGTTCCGCCCGGCGACCCAGCCATGGCCCGCCCCACCGGCCTGCACCTCGGCCTCGCGCTCGGACTGCCGCGCCCGCTCGCGAAGCGGCTCGCCGCCGCATGCGCGCCCGAGCGCATCCAGGACTTCGTCAACGCGCTCCCCTGGAACCACGAGACCGAGGGGCCGACGGCCCGGTCGGTCGTCGGCACGCTCCAGGCGGGCCGGGCCCACTGCGTCGAGGCGGCCTTCGTCGCGGCCTGCAGCCTCTGGCTCGCGGGTGAGCCGCCCCTGCTCATGGACATGGGCGCGGCCGGGGGCGACGTGGACCACGTCGTCGCCCTGTTCCGCCGCGACGGCCGCTGGGGCGCGATCTCGAAGAGCAACAGCCCGTTCCTGCGCTACCGCGACCCGATCCACCGCAGCCTGCGGGAACTGGCGATCTCGTTCTTTTCGCAGTACGTCAACGGCCGCCGCAAGACGCTCCGCACCTACTCCGTCGCGATCGACCTGCGGCGGTTCGATCCGGCGCTCTGGGTCACGCACCGCGGCTTCTGCCACACCGTGGTCGACGCGCTCACCGCGGCCCGCCACTTCCCGCTCCTGCCGCCGGGCAGCCGCCGACCGCTGCGGCCGATCGACGAGATCGAGGCCCGGAGCAACCAGCTCGAGGAGTTTCCGCGGTGAAGCCGCCGCGTGGTCGCCGCTCCCGCACTACGCGTCGGCCTGCCCCAGCAACCGCCGCAGCGCCGTGAACGCCACTTCGCCGAACTGCCGCGGTGGCACGCTCCACAGGCGGGGGTTCTGCATCTCGATGGCCACGGCCCCGGCGTAGCCGATGTCCCGCAGCCGGGCGACGAGCTCATCGGGCGGGGCGGCGCCCTCGCCGGGCAGGATGCGGTCGGCGTCGGCGGCCATCTCCCGCGGCACGTCGGCGATGTCGGAGAGCTGCACGTGGGCGAGGTTCTCCCGCGAGAGCAGCCGCATGTCGTGCGGCTTGCTCGGGCCCACCGTCCAGTGGAACCAGTCGAGGCACACGCCCAGCGCCGGCGAGCCGACGTCCTCCACCACCGCCACCGCCGACTGCAGGTTGTTGGGGAAGCTCGCCCGCGCGTCGAACTCGAGCGCGAGGCGGACACCGGCGTCGGCCGCCCGCTGCGCGGCCTCAACGAGGCTCGCCGAGAGTCGCCCCAGATCCTCCGCGGCCAGCGGCCCGAAGGCGTCGCCGGCGATCACCAGCACGGGGATCGCGAGGTCGCGGCACAGCGCCAGTCGCTCGGCGAAGTGCCGCCAGTGCTCGCGGCGGGCCTCGCCCTGGCTGGTGAGCAGGCCGCCCTGGAAGCTCGCGGCCACCGCCGTGATGCCGTGCCCGGCGAGCCGCTCCCGCAACGCCGCGACGCCGTGCCCGGCCAGGAACGCGTCGGCATGGCCGAGCCAGAGGTCGATGGCGTCGACGTGGCCGGCCGCGTAGTCCTCCAGGATCGCCGCGAGCGGCGCCGGGAGGCTGCAGACGGTGGCGAGCGCCGCCCTCATGCCAGCCGGTCGCGGAGGAGATCGACCACCTCGTCGATCGCCAGCCGCTCCTGGACGAGCGAGTCGCGGTCGCGGAGCGTGACCGTCTGGTCGGAGAGCGTCTGCCCGTCGATCGTCAGGCACCACGGGGTGCCGGCCTCGTCCTGGCGGGCGTAGCGGCGGCCCACCGACCCCTTCTCGTCGTACTGGCAGGCCATGTGCGGCTTGAGCCGGCGGTACAGGTCGATCGCCACCTCGGGCATGCCGTCCTTCTTCACCAGCGGCAGGATCGCCGCCTTCACCGGGGCCAGCCGCGGGTGGAGCTTCATCACGGTGCGGCTCCGCGGCTTGCCGTCCTCGTCGGGCACCTCGTCCTCGTGGTAGGCGTCGCAGAGGAAGGCGAGCGTGGCCCGGTCGGCGCCCGCCGACGGCTCGATGACGTGCGGCACGTACCGCTCGCGGCTGATGTCGTCGAAATAGGAGAGATCCTTGCCGCTTCCCTTGTGCCGCGGCTTGCCGTCCGCGGCCGTCTCCAGCACCAGCGCGCCGTCCTTGCGGACGAGCTTGCCCTCCATGTGGCTGCGGAGGTCGAAGTCGCCCCGGTGGGCGATCCCCTCCAGTTCGCCGAACTCGCCCGCCGCGAGAAACGGAAACGCATACTCGATGTCGGCCGTGCCCACGGAGTAGTGCGAGAGCTCGTCGGCGGCGTGCTCGCGGAGCTGGAGCTTGCCCTCCGTGAGCCCGAGGTCGAGGTACCACTTCCAGCGGCGGTCCCGCCAGTAGCGGTACCAGGCGGCCGAGTCGGCCGGCTTGCAGAAGAACTCGATCTCCATCTGCTCGAACTCGCGGGAGCGGAACGTGAAGTTCCGCGGCGTGATCTCGTTGCGGAAGCTCTTGCCGATCTGGGCGATCCCGAACGGCACGCGGACCCGCGACGTGTCGAGCACGTTCTTGAAGTTCACGAAGATGCCCTGGGCCGTCTCCGGGCGGAGGAACGCCCGGTCGTCGTCGTCGCCGGCGAGCGCGCCGATCCGCGTCTCGAACATCAGGTTGAACTCGCGGGGCGCGGTGAGCGTGCCGGGGGCCGTGGCGTCGGGGCCGAGCACGTCGGCGGCCGCCACCCCCGCCGCCAGCGCCGCCGGCAGCGGTTCCAGGCTCCCCGCCCACTCGATCTCCTCCACCTGCTTGGCCCGCAGGCCGAAGAACTTCTGGGCCCGGGCCACCGTCTCGGGGGCCGCCTCGTCGCCGGAGGCCTCGGTGGTCACGAACACCCGCTTCCCGCGGTGGGCCGCCCAGCGGCCGTGGAGGTGGTCGTAGCGGTAGCGGCGCTTCGATTCGCGGCAGTCGATCATCCAGTCGTGGAACAGGTCGAAGTGACCGGAGCACTTCCAGACCTGCGGATGCATGATGATCGTGCAATCGAGGCCTGTCATCTCGTAGGGTTCGGGCGCCCCGGCGGGCGTGGCCAGTTCGTCGTGGCCGGCGACCATGTCCCGCCACCAGGCGTCCTTGAGGTTCCGCTTCAGGGCCACGCCCAGGGGGCCGTAGTCCCAGAAGCCGTTGAGGCCGCCGTAGATCTCGCTCGACGGGAAGATGAAGCCGCGCCGCTTCGCGAGCGACACGATCCGGTCCATCCGCGACTGGTCGTTCTGGTTCTGCATGCTGCGTCCAAGAAGAAAGCCGGCAGCCATCTCATCTGGAGAAACTGCGCAGGAAGTACCTTACCCAGATTTGGTGGCTGGCACCATTTCGCCCGTTGCGGGATCGAGCCACGGCACGACCGCGAGCGCGTCGAGGGCGGCGCAGGCGGGGAGGTCGGCCTCCATGCCCAGGGCCACGAGGCTCGAGCCGCCGGGCGAGCGGTGGAACTCGGCGACGAGCGCGGCCCGGGGATCCGCCGCGGCCGCCACCCGGCCGAACGCCTCGCGGGCGCCGCGGGCGGCCTCGTCGAGCGCATCACCCGCATCCGCACCGGCGGCCAGGATCGCGCCGGCGGCGAGCACGTCCTCGGCGGTGACGGCACCGTCGGTGCCGGCACAGACCAGGTGCACGGCGGTGATGCCGCGGGCCCGCGCGAGGCGGGCCACCGCCGCCGCGACGGCCGCGCGGTTCACGATCGCCCCGACCACGATCTCGCGGGCGGCCCCGCAGGCGGCGAGGGCGGCCGTGCCGTTGGTCGTCGTGATCACGATCCTCCGGCCGGCGACGCGGTCGGGGGTGTATTCGCGCGGCGAGTTGCCGAGGTCGAAGCCCGCGATCGGCAGTCCGCCCCGCTCGCCGCCGAGCCGGGCCGCCCCGGCGGAGGCGGCGAGCCGGGCCTCTTCGACCGTCGGCACGGCCCGGACGGCGACCGCCCCGTGGGCCAATGCGGTGGCGATCGTCGTCGAGGCCCGCAGGACGTCGATCACGACCGCGATCCCTCCCGCGACCGCCCCCTGCGGCATACGATGGAACAGTTCGTGACAGTGCCAGTGCAGGGCCATGGTCCAGGGAGCCGCCGCGTGATCGCCGAAACGACCGCCACGATAGGCCAGCCGGCCCCGGCGGACAACGCGGTCGACAAGAGCGGCGCGAAGGTCCGCGGGATGTTCGCCGAGATCGCCCCGCGGTACGACCTCGTCAACCGGATGCTGTCCGGCGGGATCGACGTCTGGTGGCGGCACGTCACCGTCCGCCGGGCCCCGCCGCCGACGACGGGGGCGATCCTCGACGTCTGCACCGGCACGGGCGACCTGGCGCTCGCCTACGCCGCGAAGAGCGGCCCGGGCGTCCGCATCGTGGCCAGCGACTTCTGCCGGCCGATGCTCGACCGGGGAATCGAGAAGGCGCGGCAGTCGGGCGCGGATGTCGAATGGGTCGAGGCCGACGCCCAGGCCCTGCCCTTCCCCGACGCCACGTTCGACCTGGTGACGGTCGCCTTCGGCCTGCGGAACATCGCCGACACCGCCCGGGGGCTCGCCGAGATGGCCCGCGTCTGCCGGCCGGGCGGCACGCTCGCGATCCTCGAGTTTTCGCTGCCGCGAAATCCCCTGATTCGCGCCGGCTACCTGTGGTACTTCCGCCGGGTGCTGCCCTGGCTGGGCAACGCGGTCGCCCGCAACCGCTCCGACGCCTACACGTATCTCAACAAGAGCGTCGAGGAGTTTCCGTCGGGCGGGCGGCTGGCCGCCCTCGTCGGTGCGGCCGGCTTCGACCGCATGGAGATGGTTCCGCTGACGTTCGGCGTCGCGACGCTCACGCTGGCGACGCGGGCCGCCGGAAAGGCGGGCTAGAGTGGCCGACCTGCCCATCGTGGTGGCGATCACGGGCGCCTCGGGCGCCCCCTACGGAGTCCGCCTCGTCGAGGTGCTGCTCGCGGCCGGTCGCGAAATCCATCTCACCGTGAGTCCCTCCGGGCAGGCCGTGTTCACCGAGGAGATCGGCCGGCGGATCGACCTCGAGCGGTTCGACCTCGCCGCCCTGCTCGGCCAGTCCCCGCCGGCCCGCGGCCGGTGCATCTACCACCACTACAAGGACCTGATGGCCCCGATCGCCAGCGGCTCGTTCCTCACCGCCGCGATGGTGATCTGTCCGTGCAGCGGCAGCACGCTCGCGGCCGTGGCCCACTCGATGGGCGAGAACCTCGTCCATCGGGCGGCCGAGGTCCATCTCAAGGAACGGCGGAAACTGGTCGTCGTGCCGCGGGAAACCCCGCTCTCCCTGCCGCAATTGAAGAACATGCAGGCGATCCACGAGGCGGGAGCCGTCGTGCTGCCGGCCGCACCGGGCTTCTACCACGGGGCCGACAGCGTGGCCGATCTCGTCGACTTCGTCGTGGCGAGGATCTGCGACCAACTCGGCGTGGCCAACGCGCTCATCCGCCGCTGGGGAGGGGAAGCCTGATGTCCATGGCCGCGACACGCGACGACGCGACGACGACCGTGCTGCGGCCGGCCTCCCGGCTGCGGACCTACCTGGAACTCGTCCGCTTCAGCCACACGCTCTTCGCCCTGCCGTTCGCGGTCACGGCGGCCCTGCTCGCCGCGGATCGCGGGATCGACCCGGCGCTCGCCGCCGGCCCGGCCGGCTGGCTGCGGCCCGCTGCGGGCATCATCCTGTGCATGGTCGCCGCCCGGACCGCGGCGATGGCGTTCAACCGGCTGGTCGCCCGGACGATCGCCGCCGCCAATCCGCGGACGGCGTCCCGCCACCTGCCGCGGGGCGACGTGGGGGCGGCGGAGGTGCTCGGCCTCGTCGTGGCCGCGTCGGCCGCGTTCGTCGCCGCGACGCTGCTCTTTCTCCCCAACTGGCTGCCGCTGGTGCTCTCGATCCCGGTGCTCGCCTGGCTGCTCGGCTACAGCTACGCCAAGCGGTTCACGGCGCTGGCTCACCTGTGGCTGGGTGCCGCACTGGGGTTCGCACCCGTCGCCGCCTGGATCGCGCTCCGCGGGCAGACGCTGCTCGAAAGCCCCGCCGACCTCCTGCCGGCCGCCATCCTCGGCGCGGCGGTCACGCTGTGGGTGGCGGGCTTCGACATCATCTACGCCTGCCAGGACGCCGCCTTCGACGCCGCCCACGGCCTGCGGAGCATCCCGGCCCGTCTCGGCGTGCCGCGGGCGCTGACGCTGGCGAAGTGGCTGCACGCGGCCACGCTGCTCGTCCTCGCCGCCCTGCCCGCCACGGTGCCCGCGCTCGGCCCCGTGTACTGGGTGGCCTGGGCGGCCATCGCCGGGCTGCTCGTCTGGGAACACGCCCTGGTGCGGCCCGACGACCTGTCGCGGGTCAATCAGGCCTTCTTCACGGCCAACGCCGCGATCGGGCTCGTGCTGCTGGTCGCGATCGCGGTGGACCTGTGGCTGTGAAACCGGCGGGGAAAATGGCGGCCGGGACGGCCGCGGTTGCGGAAACCCGGCCCGTGCGGTTTTCCTGGTGACGCCCGACCCCCGCCCCCCCGGA
>JBJTHX010000138.1:0-5262 GCA_046094745.1 Planctomycetia bacterium | reverse complement strand
GTCGTGGAGGGGGGTGAATCGACCGTGACGCTGCCGTCCGACCACGGCCGCGGCGGACGCAACCAGCAGACGATCCTCGCGGCCATCGCGGCGATGCGGTCCGGGGGCGGCTGGCCGGCGGGCGCGCTCGTGGAGAGCCTCGGCACCGACGGCGAGGACGGCCCGACCGATGCGGCCGGGGCACTGGCCGACGCGGACGTCGCCGCGGCGATCGCGGCGGCTGGGCTCGATCTGGAGACGGCGCTCACCCGGCGAGACGCCTATCCGCTCCTGGCGCGGGCCGGCGGCCTCGTCGTCACCGGCCCCACGGGCACGAACGTCGCCGACCTGCGGCTGATCCTCGCGGCACCCGCGGACGATCTCACACGTCGCACAGGCTCACGGCCTGCTTGAGGCCCGCCAGCGGGTCGCGGGTGGGAATGAACTCCTGGCCCACCCAGCCGGTGTAGCCGATCTCGAGCAACTTCCGCATGAGCGGCGGGTAGTTGAGTTCCTGGTGCTCGTCGAGTTCACCGCGGCCGGGATTGCCGGCTGTATGCACGTGGCCGATCACGTCGCGGCACTGGCCGATCCGCCGGCTCACGTCGCCGTTCATGATCTGCACGTGGTAGCAGTCGAACAGCATCTTTACCCGCGGCGAGCCGACGCGGCGGATGATGCCGGCGACGAAGTCGACGTCATCCCCTTGGTAACCTGGGTGGCCCTTCATGGGGTGCGAGTCGTCGCGGCTGTTGAGGTGCTCCAGGCAGATGGTCACGCCCTGCTTCTCGGCGTGGGCGGCGATCCGCTTGAGGCCCGCCACGCAGGTGTCGGCCCCTTCGGCGGCCGTGATCTCTCCGCTCGCGGGATCGTCGGCATCCCGCCACTTGTAGCCCGTGAAGGCGATCACGGCGGGAAAGCCGGCGGCGGCGCAGGCGTCGATCGCCTCGGTCGTGCGGGCGACGACCTCGTCGTGATAGCGGCGGTTGTTGAAGCCCTTCTTGAACGGTTCGCCTGGCATCCCGTTGGGTGCGATGGCGGAGATGAGGCCGTGCTTCTTGATCGTCGCCCAGGTCTCGGGCGGGGCGAGTTCGATCGAGCCGACGCCGAGTTGCCGCGCCACCTGGCAGATCCGTTCGATGTCCCACTTCTCGCCGGCGACGTTGAGGCACCAGTAGACGAGCGACTGCTTGATGCGGCCCCTTCGCGGCTCGGCTCCGGCCGCAGGCGTCGGGCTGGCGGCCGCGATGGCCATTCCGGTGGCGGCGGTGCGGAGGATGTCGCGACGATCGACGGCAGGCGGCATGGCGGGCCTCCGGAGCGGGTAAATGCGTGGTAGAGTAACACGGGGGCGGGTCCCGCGGCGGTCGCGGCCCCCCAGGCGATTGCCATGCCAACCATCAAGCGGATTCTCGTCACCGGCGGCGCCGGGTTTCTGGGCAGCCACCTCTGCGAGCGGCTCGTGGACGACGGCCACGACGTCGTGTGCGTCGACAACTTCTTCACCAGCCAGAAGTCGAACGTCGCCCACCTGCTCGGCCGGCCGAACTTCGAACTGCTCCGCCACGACATCGTCCAGCCGCTGTGGCTCGAGGTCGACGAGATCTACAACCTCGCCTGCCCGGCGGCTCCGGGGCACTACCAGTTCAACCCGATCAAGACGATGAAGACGAGCGTCATCGGGGCGATCAACGTCCTGGGCATGGCCCGCCGCTGCCGGGCGAAGGTCCTGCAGGCCTCGACGAGCGAGGTCTACGGCGACCCCGAGGTGCACCCCCAGCCGGAGACCTACCGGGGGGCGGTGAACGCGGTCGGGCCGCGGGCCTGCTATGACGAGGGCAAGCGGGCCGCAGAGACGCTGTTCATGGACTACCACCGCGCGAATCGCGTGAATGTCCGGATCGTGCGGATCTTCAACACTTACGGCCCGCGGATGCATCCCTTCGACGGCCGCGTGGTCTCCAACTTCATCCGCCAGGCGATCGCCGGCGAGCCCCTCACGATCTTCGGCAGTGGCAACCAG
Source organism: Planctomycetia bacterium (assembly GCA_046094745.1). GTDB lineage: Bacteria > Planctomycetota > Planctomycetia > Pirellulales > UBA1268 > QWPN01. The sequence goes on along the minus strand of JBJTHX010000138.1, from coordinate 3,260 downwards.
ACCCGCAGCTTCTGCTACCGCGACGACCTCGTGGAGGGCATGATCCGGATGATGAACGGGCCCGACGAGTTCATCGGGCCGGTGAATCTCGGCAACCCCGGCGAGTTCACGATCCGCCAACTGGCCGAGCTGACGCTCGAGCTCACCGGGTCGCGATCGCGGCTCGTCGAGAAGCCCCTGCCCGCCGATGATCCGGAACGGCGGCGGCCCGACATCGCGCTCGCGAAGCACCGCCTCGGCTGGGAGCCGCGGGTCGCCTTGCGGGACGGCCTGACGCGGACGATCGACTGGTTCCGCACGATCGACTTCGAGGCCTACCGTCCGCCCACGCCCAACTGGTCCTGACGGCGACGCACGAGCCGCACGACCGCCACGGCTATGGCGACGGCGACGAGCCCCCCGACGATCCCCACGCAGTCGAACACCCAGTCCATCCGCTCGCTCGCCCGCGAGAACAGAGGCTGCGTGATCTCGTCGACCGCGGCGAACGCGGCGAGCATCCCAGCGAGGCCGGCCGCCCGCCGGGCCGACCAGTGGCGGGCCAACGCGACCGTGCCCGCCGCAAGCACGGCCAGCCCGCCGTAGGCGACGAAGTGGAGCAACTTGTCCGGCGGCGGGTTCGGGCCGAGGAACTCCTCGGGCCGCGGGTAGTGCGTCGCCAGCACGAGGAACGCCGCGTAGCCGGCCGTGACCGCCGCCAGCAGGCGGGCGAGTCGACCGCGGACGGGGGCGGGGAGGTCCACGACGGTTGGCATGGCGGGACGTCGGCAACGCGATGGAAGTGTGGAAAACTGCCCCAGAATACACCCGTTTTTGCTCTTCGCCCGCCGCGGGGCGTTCGCTACCTTCCCCCCTCCGCCAGACACCGGTTTTCCCAGGAGCAACTGCCGCCATGAACCGCCAGGAACTGTCCGCGATCGTCCTCGAGTTGTTGGAGAAGGAGACCGGGGAGACGTACGAGGGCCTCACCGACTCGACCACTCTCCGGAAGGGGTTGAACCTCGATTCGCTCGACATGGCCGGCCTCGTCCTCCACGTCGAGAGCCGCTTCGGCATCCAGATCGAGACGGAACTGCTCGAGCAGATCGTCACGGTCGGCAACATGCTCGACGTGCTCGAACGAAAGATCGCCGCCAAGTCGGGCAAGCAGGCGGCCTGACCCCGACGGTGCTCCCGCACGGACGGCGCCCGCCATGATCGCTTCCCCGTTCCCACAGCCCCCCGTCCGCGGCGCCGCCACCGGCTGTGGCATCGCCGGCCACGCGACCTGCGCGGCCCGACTCTCCGGGATCGCGGCCCTGCGGGACGGGGCCGTTCCGCCCGGTGCTCCGCCGCTGCCGGCGCGGTTCCTGCGGCACTGCGACGAGCAGACGGTCGTCGGCATCCACGCCGTGCTCCAGTCGATCGCGGCCCTGCCCGCGCCCGTCGACCTCGCCGCCGATGCGATCGTCGCGGCTCCCTGTCAGGCCGGCCGGCTGATGGCGGCGAAGTCGTTGTGCCTGCTCAAGACCGGCGGCGCCGTCACCGTCTCCACCCACATCGTGCCCCAGGCTTCGTTGCACTCGATCGCCGGCGCGGTGAGCGTCGCGCTCGGCATGCACGGGCCGCATCTGGGGGTCGGCGGCGGCGCCGACGCCCTGGCCGAGGGCTTCCTGGCGGCGGCCACGCTCGTCGGCTCCGCCGGCCTGCCGCGGGTGTGGCTCGTGGCGACCGAATGGGATGAGGAACCGCTCCTCGATCCGGCCGGCGACGCCGCCACCGACCCGCTCTGCCGGGCCGTCGCGCTGGCGATCGAGCCCGGCGGCCATGGTGCCCTCGGTCTCGACGTGCACTTCGCGACGACGCCATCGGCGGCGGTCGATCCCACCCGGCTCGCCACGTTCGCCAGCGCACTCGACGCCTGCGGCCCCGGCGGTGTCCTGGCCGCCTGGACGCTCAGCGCTCCGGGAGGCGCGGAAGTGCGGATCACGCGGGGCCGCGACCGCGGCATCCAGGCCTTCGCGGCCGAGCGGCGGCGGGAGGCTGCATGACGCCCACCCCCGCATCACGACCACATGCCGCCCGGGAGCCCGTGTGCATCACCGGCATCGGCGCCGTGTCGCCCCTGGGCAACTCGTTCGCCGAGATCGCGACGGGACTCTTGGCCGGCCGCTCCGGCGTCCGCGAAGTGGACCCGGGCGCGTTCGCCCGCGAGCAGCGGCAGTTCGCCGCGCCCGTGACCGGGATTCCGACGCCACCCGTCGAGTTCTGCGGTCTCGACGCCGAGGCCTTCGCCGGCCTCGACCGCCTGGAGCAGATCTGCCTGGCGCCGCTGGCAGCGGCGCTCGCCGATGCCGGCCTGCGGCCGCTGGCGGACGACCGCGTCGCCCCGCGGATCGGCCTCGTCCTGGGACTCGGCGCCGAGCACCTCACGCGCTGGGAGACCGACTTTCTCGCCGGTGGCGGCCGCGTCTTCGCCGCCCGCCGCGAGCCCACCCTGGTGCACACGCTGGCCGGACGGCTGGGGATCCGCGGCCCGGTGATGACGGCGGCGGCCGCCTGCGGCTCCAGCGGCTACGCGATGGCGCTCGGCCGCTCGTGGGTCGACAGGTGCTGGGTGGACGCCTGCCTCGTCGGCGGCTGCGACATCCTCAGCGCGACGTCGATCGCCGCGTTCTACAACCTCCGTGCCCTCTCCCGCCGTAGCGACGAGCCGGCGAAGGCATCGCGGCCCTTCGACAAGGCCCGCGATGGGTTCGTCATGGGCGAGGGGGGCGCGTTCTTCGTGCTCGAGCCGCGGCGCTCAGCCGTCGCCCGCGGCGCGCGGCTGCACGGCGAACTGGCCGGCGTCGGCATGTCGAGCGACGGGGCCCACATGGTGATCCCGAGCACCGACCCGGTGCGGGCCGCCGCGGCGATCCGGGCGGCACTCGTCGATGCGGGCATCGCACCGGACGAGGTCGACTACGTCAACGCGCACGCGGCCGGCACTCCCGTGGGCGACGTCGCCGAGGCCGGCGCGATCCGTATGGCCCTGGGCCCGGCGGCCGACGGCGTGCCCGTCAGTTCCACCAAGAGCATGTCCGGCCACCTGATCAGCGGCGCGGCCGCCTTCGAGGCGGTCGCCTGCCTGGCTGCGCTCGACCGCCAGGCCGTGCCCCCGACGCTCAACCTCGACGACCCCGACCCGCAGTGCCCGCTCGATCACGTGCCCCACGTGGCCCGCCCACGAACCGTCCGCGTGGCCGCGAGCAACTCCTTCGGTTTCGGCGGCTCGAACC
>JBJTHX010000137.1:0-10316 GCA_046094745.1 Planctomycetia bacterium | reverse complement strand
GTTCTCGACCGTGATCACCGAACTGTCGACGACGAGGCCGAAGTCGATCGCACCCAGGCTCATCAGGCTCGCCGGGATGCCCGCGGCCAGCATGAGGTTCGCCGCGAACAGCATGGAGAGCGGGATGGCCAGCGACACAATCAGCCCGGCCCGCACGTTGCCCAGGAGCACGAGCAGCACCGCGATCACGAGCAACCCGCCCTCGGCGAGGTTGTGGAGCACGGTGTCGAGCGTGCGGGCGATGAGGTCGGAGCGGTCGTAGACGATCTCCAACTCGACGCCCGGCGGCAGCGTCGGCTGGAGCGCGGCCAGCCGCGCCTTGGCCGCCGCGACGACCCGCCGGCTGTTCTCGCCGCGGACCATCATCACCATGCCGGTCACGATCTCCCCGCGGGCGTCCCGCGTGGCGGCCCCCTGCCGCACCAGCGGTGCGACGGTGACCCGCCCGATGTCGCGGATCAGCACGGGCACGCCGCCGGCGGGACTCCGCACCACCACCTTCTCGATGTCCTGCACCCCGCGCAGCAGCGACTCGCCCCGGATGAACCGCTGCTCCCCGTGCTTCACGATGTAGCCGCCGCCGGTGCTGGCATTGTTCCGCTCGAGCGCGTCGAGCACCTCGCCGAGCGCGATGCCGTGCGAGGCCATGCGGTCGGGATCGATCTGCACCTCGTAGCTCTTGGCATGGCCGCCATGGCTGTTGATGTCGGTCACGCCCGCCACCTGCCGCATCACCGGCGCGATGTCCCACTCCAGGATGCTCCGCAGGTCCATCAGGCTCCGACCCGGGCCGCGGACCTCGAACTGCAGGATCTCGCCGAGGGCCGTGCTCAGGCTGCCGAGCTGCGGATCGGCTGCCGCGAAGGACATGCCGGCCCGGGCCGCGGGCAGCCGCTCGGCCACCAACTGCCTGGCCCGGAGGATGTCGGTACCCTCGTGGAAGACGATGGTCACGAGCGAGATGCCGAGCCGCGAGACGCTCCGCATCTCCTCCACCGCGGGCAGGCCGCTCATCGCCATCTCGATCGGATAGGTGACCGACCGCTCCACCTCAAGTGGCGGCAGCGTCCCCGCCTCGGTCACGATCTGCACCTGCACGTTGACGAGGTCCGGCACGGCATCGACGGGAATCCGCGTGGCCGCCGCGAGGCCGCCGACCGCCATCAGCACGAACAGCACGATCACCAGCGCCCGGTTGGCGAGCGACCACTCGATGACGCCGGTCAGCACGTGCGGTCTCCTGTCAGCCCGCCGCGGCGGGCTCCTCTTCCTCTTCGAGCAGCAGTTCGCTCTTGAGGAGGAACGCGCCCCGCGCCACCACCCGCTCGCCGGCCTTCAGGCCCGACTTCACCTCGACGAAGCCGCCGGTCTCCCCGCCGGCCTCGATGTCGACCCGCCGGTAGCGGCCGTCTCCCAGCGGCACGAACACGAACGCCTGGCCCTCGTGCCGCATCACCGCTTCCGCCGGCACGGCCAGGCCCTGCCGCTCCTGCCCCTGGGGCAGGTCGACCCAGACGAACATGCCCGGCTTGTAGTGGGCGTCGTCGTTCTGCAGTTCGGCGACAAGCGGCACGCTCCGCGACTCGGCCTCGACCGTGGCCCCCACGTGGTTGATCCGCGCGATCGTGTCATGGTCAGCGGCCCCCGGCACGTTGACGGCCACCTGCTGCCCCTCGGCGACCTCCACCGTCGTCCACTGCCGCTCGTGGATCTGGGCGCGGACCCAGAGCGTCGCGGTGTCGGCGACGACGAACAGCCGGTCGCCGGCCTTCACCCGCTCGCCGCGGGCCACGAACACGTCCTCGACGAGCCCGTCGAACGGCGTCCGCAGCACGAGCGTGCTCAGCCCGCCCGCGGTGTCCTCGCCCTCCGCATCGGCCACGCCATCGGCGCTGCCCTGCCCGCCGACGTCGGCGTCGAGTTTGCTGCCCACCAGCGTCCGCAGGTGCTCCCGCGCGACCTGCACGAGCCGGTCGGCCTGCTCGAGGGACGCCTGGGCGCGGTCGCGGTCCTGGCGGGTCTTGAACAGCGCCTCCTCGCAGGCGGCCGTGAAACTCGCCCGGGCGACCTCCAGGTTGCTCGTCCGCTCCTCGACGATCCGTCCCGACAGCACGCCCCCCTCGCCGAGCTGCCGCGTGCTGGCGCTGACCTTCTCCACGTACAGCAGCCGCGAGTAGGCCCCGAGAATCTTCTCCCGGTAGTCGCCGAGCACGCGGTCCTTGAACTGCGCCTCGATCCGCTCCAGCGGCGGCTGGCCCGCCAGCGCCGCGAGCAGCGCCTCGACGTTGGTCGCGATCGTCGCCGCCCAATCGGCCGCCTTGCGCTCGATCCGGCGGTCGTCCTCCCGCTTGCGCACGTCGTCGCGGGCCGTGCCCACGTCGGGACTCGAGACCTCGGCGAGCGAGGCGCCCTTCTTCAACCGCTGCCGCACCTGCACGAACACCCGGGAGACGATGCCGTCGACCGGCGACTCGTAGTCGACCCGGTAGCGGGCGTCGTAGTCGAGCCTCCCGGGGACGGTGAGGTGCTCCTGGAGCCGCCGCGGCTCGACGGCGACCAGGCCGATCCGGTCGGCGGCATCGCCGGCCGGCAAGGTCACGACGTCGCCCGGAGCCGGCGGGGCCGCGCCGTCGACCGCCGCGACCGGCGGCTTCGCACCGTGGTCGCCGCCCCCGAAATGATGCGTCGCGAGCCACCACCAGGCGGCCACGCCGGCCGCCAGCACCGCCCCGCCGACGAAGCCGCGGCGGAGCCGGTGCCAGGCGGCAGCCGGCCCGCGGCCCGAGCCCGCCGGTGGCTGGTGCCGTGGGGCCTCGTCGTGCGTCTCGTTCACCTGGTCCACCGACGCCATCACCACCTCGATCACCCGTCTGCTCGGCACACGTCCATCACCACGGGAAGTTTACAAAACCCGCAGCGTTCGGGAGAACGGCAGTCGGGATGCCGGACGCCGCCGACCCGGGTACGATGCAGACTGCTCGCCGTTTCGGTCGTGCCGAACGGCCTTCGCCGACTTCCCGCACCGCCCGCTGCAGAAAACCATGGCCTCCCCGCGCTCCGTCCGCATCTTCGACACGACGCTTCGCGACGGCGAGCAGTCGCCCGGCGCCAGCATGAACCGCACCGAGAAGATCGAGATCGCCCGGGCGCTCGTGGCCCTGGGGGTGGACGTCATCGAGGCCGGGTTCCCGATCGCCTCGCCGGGCGACTTCGAGAGCGTCCGCGACATCGCCACCGACGTCTCCGGGGCGACGATCTGCGGCCTGGCCCGCTGCAGCGACGCCGACATCGACCGGGCCTGGGAGGCGCTCCGCGCCGCCCAGCAGCCGCGGATCCACGTGTTCCTCGCCACCAGTTCGATCCACCGCGAGTTCAAGCTGCGGATGAACGCGGCGGAAGTCCTGGACCGGGCCGTCGCGGGCGTGACCCGGGCCCGCCGCCACTGCGCCGACGTCGAGTTCTCGCCCGAGGACGCCGCCCGCACCGAGATCGACTTCCTGTGCCGCGTCGTCGAGGCGGTGATCGCGGCCGGGGCGACCACGGTCAACATCCCCGACACCGTCGGCTACGCCACGCCGACCCAGATGCACCACGTCATCAAGAGCCTCCGCGACCGGGTGCCAAACATCGACCAAGCCGTGATCAGCGTCCACTGCCACGACGACCTCGGCTTGGCGGTGGCCAACAGCCTCGCCGCGGTCGAGGCGGGCGCGGGTCAGGTGGAGTGCACGATCAACGGGATCGGCGAGCGGGCCGGCAACTGCTCGCTGGAGGAGGTGGTGATGGCGCTGCGGACCCGCCGCGACTACTACGGCGTCGACACCCGGATCGTGACGCAGAAACTCGTCCCCACGAGCCGGCTGGTCGCCAGCATCACGGGCATCCAGGTGCCGCGGAACAAGGCGATCGTCGGCCGCAACGCCTTCGCCCACGAGGCCGGCATCCACCAGGACGGCATGCTCAAGGAGCGGCGGACCTACGAGATCATGCGGCCGGAGGACGTGGGGCTCGAGCGGACCGATCTCGTGCTCGGCAAGCACAGCGGCCGGGCGGCGCTCGCCGACCGGGCCAAGGCCCTCGGCTACGAGCTGACGACGGAGCAACTGCAGACGGTCTTCGAGCAGTTCAAGCTCCTCGCGGACCGCAAGAAGGAGATCTACGACGGCGACGTCGCGGCCCTCTGCGAGCAGCAGTATTCGGCCCTGCCCGAGCAGTTCACCTTCGAGGGCTACACCGTCGCGACCGCGTCGGGCGCCACGCCCACGGTCACGCTGCGGGTGCTCAAGGCCGGCCAGCCGCAGGAGGTGACGATCACCGCCGGCGACGGCCCGGTCGACGGGATCTTCCTGGCCATCGAGAAACTGACGGGAATCACGACGAAGTGCCGCGACTTCCGCGTGCAGGCGGTGACGGTCGGCAAGGACGCCCAGGCCGAGGTCACGGTCGAGCTGGAGCACGACGGCCACGTGCAGCGCGGCCGCGGCGTGTCGACCGACTCGCTCGAGGCCTCGGCCCGGGCCTTCCTGGCGGCCGTGAACCGACTCTCCCTGGGCGGCGGCCCGCGGCTGCATCCGCAGACGGGCTGACGCGTGCGCTCCGCCGCCGCACGGCGGGGGTTCCCGGCGACGCCGCGCAGGCGGCCATGGGCCGATCACCGCAGATAGGAAGCGAGATCCGGAGAGACGGCTGCGAGTTCCCCGACGATCAGATCGGCGATGGCCTCGGCTCCCCGCTGGTTGAAGTGGGTCACGTCCGCAGGCTCGGGATTGAAGGCCAGGCTGGCATCGCGTCCGATGCCGTCGTGATGGGCGACACTGATCGTGTGCAGGTCGACGAATGGCACCCCCGCTTCCCGGGCGACGTCCCGGGCCGCTTCGGCCCACGGGGTCAAAGTCGACTTGACCTTCCCGTCCTCGTCGAAAGTGCGGCGCGTGACCGAACTGACGAGAATCGGCCGGGCGCCGATCGCCCGGAACTCCTTGAGGTAGGTCTTCAGGTAGTCCCGATAGCTGGTTCGAGGATCTGTTTCCTTGTCGGGGCCTTTGCCCGGCTGGTCATTGTGCCCGAACTGGATCAGCACGTAGTCGGGCTTCGCTTCGAGGACCTGGGGCAGGCGGCGTTCGTCGAACCAACTCTTGGAGCTTCGTCCCCCCACAGCAAAATTGAGAACCCGGACCCGGTCGTCGAACCTGCCGGCGAAGGCTCTTCCCCAGCCGACCTCGTCCGTGACCGTGGAATCGCCCACGAGGGCGATCGTCAGTTTCCGCCGTTGCGGCTCAGCTGCCGGCGCGTTCGCCATCGTGGCCCACGCGACGGCGACGGCGACGACGACGATCATCCTCATGCGCCCGTCCTCCGCCTTCACGACCGGTCCGGGCCGCGCGGGCGTTCACGTCCTTCATATGGCCTCGCCGCCGCGCTCGCCGGTGCGGATCCGCACGCACTCCTCGAGCGGCAGCACGAAGATCTTGCCGTCGCCGATCTCGCCCGTCTCGCCGGATCGACCGCCCTTGATGATGGCCGCGATCGTCGGCTCGACGAAGTCGTCGTTGACGGCGATTTGCAGCTGCACCTTGCGCAGCAGGTTGACGGCGATCTCGTGCCCGCGATACGTCTCGGCATGCCCGCGCTGCCGGCCGAACCCCTGCACGTCGAGCACGGTGAGTCGGAACACCTCCACCTCGGAGAGCGCCTGCTTGACGCTCTCGAGCCTGTGCGGCTGGATGATGGCGATGATGAGTTTCACACTGCGGCCCGCGGGGGAGGTTGTCAGGGCGCCGTATTGTAGCCGCTGCAGCCACACGTGGCGGCAGGTGTGGACGCCCGGCGGCCACGCCCGCTCGGGGCCGCCCCTGGTTTGGGAGGACCGATGGGTGCACGAGGATCAAAACTCTTTCAGATCGGCCTGTGGTGTGCGGACTGCGACTCGCACGCCTGGAGGCGTGCGCCACGGAGGGCCCGCCCTCCGGGCGGGCAGCCAACGCGAAAGACCGCACGCAGCGGCCGAAGGCCGCGCAGCGTGCATGACACACGCAAAGCCTCGGCTTCGTGCCTCGCTTTGCTTGGCGGGCCACCGCCCGCTCTTGAGGGCCCGCCCTCCGGGCGGGCAGCCAACGCCAAAGACCGCACGCAGCCGCCGAAGGCCGCCCTGCGTTAATGACGCTCCGGCGTGCTGCGCACCCCCGCCCCGCCGCGCCCCCCCCCCGCCGCCGCCCCGCGGCGGCCACGGTCGCCCGGATGGCGACCGCCCGGCATGCGAGCCGCACCTCTGGCTGCGGCTCCGCATGCCCAAGGCCGCCGGGGCCATGGATGGCCCGGCGGCCGTGAAGCAGGATGCCCCGGCCTGGGCGAGCTAGGCGGAGTGCCCACCCAAGCCGTTGGGGCATCCTTCTGGATCGTGAAGCCGAACCGTTCCCCGGGGCGAACCACCCCGGGGAACGGCCGACCATCGGAGGTTGTCGATCACGTCTCGGTCCGCGCCATCACGAAGCCGTGGTAGGCCTCGTTGCCGTGCTCGCCGATGTCGAGCCCCTCGATCTCCTCCTGCGGGGCCACCCGCAGGCCGACCAGGGCCTTGAGGACGAGCCAGACGATCGCCGACACCGGCACGACGTACGCGCCCACCAGGAGCACACCCACGATCTGGGCGATCAGTTGCTTGGTGCCGCCGCCGAAGAACAGCCCGGCGTACGGGCCGCCCACGGCCGCCGCCCCCATGGGCGTGTTCGCCACCGTGGTCGACAGGTCGCTCGTGGTGAACAGGCCGACGCACAGCGTGCCGAAGATGCCGCACACGAGGTGCACGCTCGTGGCGCCGACGGGATCGTCGATCTTGATCCGGTCGAAGAACAGCACCGAGAGCACCACCAGCACGCCCGCGATCGCACCGATCACGGCCGAGCACTGGATGTTCGTGAACGCCGCGCTCGCCGTGATGCCCACGAGGCCGGCGAGGCAGCCGTTGAGCGTCATGCCGATGTCGGGCTTGCCGAGCAGCAGCCAGGCCGTGAGCGTCGCGGTGAGCGTCGCCGCGGCGGCGGCCAGGTTGGTGTTCACGGCCACCTGCGCGGCCAGGGCCCCGCCGGCGGCGGCGACGCCGAACGTGCTGCCCGGGTTGAAGCCGAACCAGCCGAACCAGAGCACGAGGCAGCCGATGAAGGCGGCCGTCATGTTGTGGCCGGGCAGGCCACGGGGCTTGCCGTCGGCCCCGTACTTCCCGATCCGGGGCCCGAGGATCGCGGCGCCGGTGAGGGCGGCCCAACCGCCCACGGAATGCACGGCCGTGCAGCCGGCGAAATCCCAGAAGTTCCACTCCTTCGCCAGGTAGCCGAAACCCCAGATCCAGTGGCCCGTGACCGGGTAGATGACCAGGGCCATCAGGAAACTGAAGGCGACGAACGCGTGATACTTGATCCGCTCGGCGACCGCGCCGGAGACGATCGTGGCCGCGGTGCCCGCGAACACCAACTGGAAGAAGAACTTGGCCCACAGGGGCACGCTGGCCCAACTGATCGAGCCGTAGACGCCCTGGTACTTGTCACCCACGGCCGGGCTGTTGTCGAGGCCGCCGACCATCCAGGATCCCGAATTGCCGATCCAGGCTCCGTCACCCGCACCGAACATCAGGTCCCAGCCGAAGAGGAAGTAAGCCAACGACGTCGCCGCAAAGACGATGAAGTTCTTCGACAGGATGTTCACGCAGTTTTTCGCGCGTGCGAACCCGGACTCGACGCAGCCGAAGCCGAGGTTCATGAAGAACACGAGCATGCCGCAGACGAGCACCCACACGGTGTCGGCGGCGACCCACAACTTGGGCACCATCTCGTCCACGGTGGGCGGGGCCGGCATCGCCGGGGCGGCCGCGGCCGCAGCCGTCTCCTCGGCCCACGCCGAACCACCGGGAACACAGCAGACCCCCGCCAGACAGCCAAGCGAGAGGGCCACAACGAAGACCGACCGCAGCCGGCGCCGGGATGCCGGCGCAGACCAAGCCCGCGACCCCGCAGGGGTCGATTTGTAGAACCGCATCATGCAACTCCAGAAGGAAGGAAGATCCGGACGGGGCCGCCTCCGCAGCGGTTGCCCGTTCGGGCGGCAAGAAGCGTCCTGCTCGCATTCTCGATGGCAACCGCAAAAGGCATGCCGCTCACGGTGCAGAGCACTGCTGCAGCCTTCTCTGGCGGCTATGCAAACGGTGTAGAATGCCCATTTTTGAAGGCTGAAAACCGGCCAGCGGCGGCAGACAATTTTTTGCTTCGCGGCCACTGACTTCAGTCAGCCCAAGGATCGAGGGCGCGATTTCGATGCACGTCATGCCCACGAAGGTGGCAGGTCCAGAGCGTAGATGAGTTCATCCGCAGACCGAGCCCCGCACCTCACCGACCTGGCGCGACTGCCCCGCCCGAAACTGATCGCGTCGCTGGCGGAAACCTTTCCAGCCGCCGTCCGGCGCGACCCCCATGCGGAGACGGATCGCGTGGCCGATCGCGGTGGCCGCACCATGGCGCTCGAGCGGCTCGCCGCGGTCGATCCGCCGACCTATGCGCGGACCCGCAACCATGTCGCTGGCGCAGTCAGCCGGCTTTCTCCGTGGATCCGCCACGGCGTGCTCTCCCTCGCCGAGACCCGCGACGCGGCGCTGGCCCGCGTCGATCGCCCCGAGGCCGCGGAGAAGTTCATCGCGGAACTCGGCTGGCGGCAGTACTGGCGGGAAGTCCAGGCGGCGCTCGGCGACCGCATCGACCACGACGTCGAACCGCCGGCCCGTGGCTGGCGCGAGCCGCACCGCCTCGACCGCGTGCCCGACGAGGTGCTCGAGGCCCGCACCGGCATGGCGTGCATCGACGCCTTCGTGCGTCGGCTTCACGAGACGGGATGGCTCCACAACCACGAGCGGATGTGGCTGGCCTCGTGGCTCGTGCACGTCCGCGGCGTGCACTGGCGGGCCGGGGCCGACTGGTTTCTCGAGCACCTCCTCGACGGCGACCCGGCGAGCAACCACCTCTCCTGGCAATGGGTCGCGGGAACGTTCTCCGCGAAACCGTATCTCTTCAACCGGGAAAACCTGGAGACGTACACCTCCGGGATCCACTGCCGGCCCTGTCCACTGCTGGGCCGCTGCGACGTGGAGGGCACGTACGAGGCACTCGACGCCCGCGTCTTCACGACCGCGGCGCCGACCCCCCGGCCACCGCTGCGGATCCCGCCGGCCCCTGCCTGGACGACGCCACGAGCCGCCGCGCCGGCCCGGCGGCCGCTCGCCTGGCTCACGCTCGACTCCGCGTCCGCGACGGGCCCGGCCGTCGCGGCCTGCCCCGACGCGCCGCGGCTGTTCGTCGTCGATCCCCGCTGGCTCGCCGCCGAGCGGCCGACCCTCAAACGGCTCGTCTTCCTCTTCGAGTGCCTCGCCGACGTTCCCGGCATCGAGATCGTGATCGGCGATCCGGCCGCGGTCGTGCCCGCCCGGGCCGCGGCGCTCGGCTGCGACGCGGTGGTCGTCGCCGCGACGCCCTGCCCGACGGTGCGGCGGGCGGGGGCGGCGTTCGCCGCCGCGCTGCCGCTGCAGGTCGCGGCCTGGCCGCGGGTCTGCGACGTCTCCCGCGGCGTGGCTCGGGGCCGCTTCTCCCGCTTCTGGCAGCGGGTCAGCCGCTCGGCACTGCGTCCGACGGCGGGCTGACCGCCGTTGCGACGGCGGCGCCGAACACCTCCCACGGTTCGCCCGTCGGCACCGCGTGCAGCCGCACGATCCGCCCGTCGCCGGGGTGTGGAAACTCGACGACGGCGGCATGCAACCCCAGCCGGCGCCGGACCGCGCCGGATCGCGGACCGTAGAGCGGGTCGCCGACGATGGCACAGCCAAGCCAGGCCATGTGGACCCGCAGTTGGTGCGACCTGCCGGTGACGGGCTCGAGCGTTACGAGCGACTCCGGCCGTGCCGCGGCCGGACCGGCGACGACCCGCCACCGCGTCGTGGCCCGGCGTCCCCGGATCGGATCGACCCGTTGGGCGGGCGGCCGATCCGGGTCGTCGGCGAGCGGCAGGTGCAGCGTGCCGGCTTCCCGGGGCAGCGGGCCGGCGACGACGGCCAGATACCGCTTCGCCACCTGCCGCGACTCGAAAGCCCGCCCGAGCGCGGCGCGGGCGGCGGACGACCGCGCGAGCACGAGCAGGCCGGACGTGTCGCGGTCGAGGCGGTGCGGCTCGCGCCAGCCACGGGCCGGCGGTTCGACGTCGTGGTCGATGCGGTCGCCGAGCGCCGCCTGGACTTCCCGCCAGTACTGCCGCCAGCCGAGTTCCGCGATGAACTTCTCCGCGGC
>JBJTHX010000136.1:0-5718 GCA_046094745.1 Planctomycetia bacterium | reverse complement strand
GTTCGAGGAAGGCCATCACGATCGCCGCGATGATCGCCAGCAGGCTCAAGAACCCGAGCACGCCTCCCGTCGGCAGGAACACCTCGAGCACCAGCATGGCGAGGCCGACGAGCAGCAGCGCGGCAACCCAGAAGAGTGCGGTCATCGGCTCACAGCGGCCTCACGTGGAGGCGGCCCGCGCGGCAATCCGTGACCCGGACGGCGACGCCGGGCTCGATCAGTTCACCGTCGCTGGTGACCTCACGGATGGCACCGCCGATCCGCGCCTTGCCGGCGGGCGCCAGCCGGGACGTGGTCGTACCCTCCGCGCCGAGGAGCGCTGCGGCATCGTCGTCGAGCGGGCCGGCCGCCTCCGGCGGCACGAGCAGCACGTCGCGGAGCACCGGCGTCGCCGGCAGCCAATGCCGCAGCAGGAAGCCGATCGTCGCCACGCCCGTCGCCGCCCCCAGCACGCCCACGAGCGACCACTCCATCTGCCGGATCTGGTAGTCGTTGGCCGGCAGCACGAACGACTGGCTCGCGAGCACCAGCGACGCGATCACGAGCAGGCCGCCGCCCAGGCCGAGCACGCCGAAGCCGGGCAGCACGAAGATCTCGGCCGCCACGCAGAACAGCCCGGCGAGGAACAGCATGACCTCCAGCCAGCCGGAGGTGCCGTGGAGGTGCTGGCTCCAGAAATAGACGATGAAGGCGACCATCGACACGAAGCCGCCGAGGCCTACGCCCGGCGTCTTGAGTTCGATGTACAGCCCCGCGCCGCCGATGAGCAGCAACAGCCAGGCGAGTTCGGGGCTGGCGAGGGCCGCCAGCAGCCGTTCGGCCCAGCCGGGCTCGGCGGTGGCGACGTCGGCGCCGAGGCCGTAGACCCGTCGCAGTCCGGTGAAGTCCTCGACCAGATGGGTCGCGATGCCCAGCGACTCCGCCTTGCGGCCGTCGACGAGGATCGGTCCCGTGCCGACCGGCTGGCCCATCTCCCACGTGTCGCGATCCGGCCGCCGGGCCAGCTCCTCGGCCGCGAAGCAGGCCACCCGGCCGGTGCCCTTGTGCACCGCGCGGCTGACCACGACGCCTGGCACCACCAGCGCCACCGGCAGCGACCAGGGACGCCCGCGGACCTTCGCCACACCGCCACGCCACGCCTCGGCGATCGCCTGGCCCTGGCGATCGCCGATCGCGGCATTGCCCTCGCCGCCGAGCACGGCCGCGGGATGCATGACCACCTCGTCGCACGCCAGGGCGATGAGAGCGGCGTCGCCACGGGCCTCGCGGGGCACGTAGGCCACGGTGCGGACGGCGGCCGGGTCGAGGGCCGCCAACGCGCCGGCCAGCACGAGGCTCTGCTCCGGCTGTCCGCCGGCGGAGTCGATCCGCAGGCAGACGAGATTCGCCCCCTGGCCGACTGCACGGTCGATCGCGACCCGCACGCGACCCACCGCGGCGGCGGTCACGGGCCCGGTGAGCGTGACGACCGCGGGCTTCCAGCCGCCGCCCAACGACGGATCCGGTTCCAGCGCCGCCTCGGGCAGCCCCAGCCCGCGGGCGACTTCCGCCGGCCCCGTGGCGAGCAGCCGCACGAATCCGAGTTCCCGCGCCCGCCGGCCGGAGACCGCCAAGGGCGCCGGCTGCAGGTCCTCCACCTCGAGCACCGCGGCCTCCCGGCGCAGGGCCTCCAGGCCACCGCGGTCCACGAACCGCTCGCCGTCATCCGTCGCCGCGCGGACGACGCGGGCCGCGGGATCGACGAAGGCCCGCGCGACCGCCGGCGGCACGGCCCGGCGGCAGGCCGCGATCTGCTCGTAGGCCACCCGCATGGCGTCGTCCACGGCCGGCTCGGCGACGTTGGCCGGCCCGAGCGTGGCATCGGGCGGCATGACGATCTCCTCGCAGGCGAGCGCCGCGAGCAGGGCGTGCCCCGTCAGGCCGTCCGGCAGCCAGGCCACCGTCTTCACGCCCGCCACCCGCTCCGACGCCAGCATCCTGGCGAGCGAGACCGACCGACCGAAATCGCTGGCCCCGGCCGGCTCGCCATCGGTCACGTCGAACCGCAGCACGAGCACGCCCCGCTCCGCGGCCGCGCCGCGGAGCCGCTCGAGCGCCCGCAGGATCGCTCCCTCCACCTCCGTGTCGCGGGTGCCGACGATCGGCAGCCGCACCGGCACGACCACCGCCTCCGCGAAGGCGACGGTCTGGGCGACGACCGCCAGCCAGGCGGCGCCGGCAAGGACGCACGCGGACTGGATGCGGGACGCCAAAGGGGGCCGCATGTCTCGACTCCAGAACCTGGAACCACAGGTCGAATTTTAGGGTGCCGCGCGGGCGAGTCAAAACCAGCCGGCAGATCCGTATACTGCCTTCGTTTCGCCACGGCCACATGCAGACTCCGCAACCATATGCCACCCGCCACCGCCACACCGCCATCCCGCGAACTCCTCGACCTCATCGCATCGCAGGCGCTCAAGCGCGGCACATTCCGCCTCGCCTCTGGTCGCGAGGCAAGTTTCTACCTCGACGCCAAGCAGGTCGTGCTCGACGCCCGCGGGGCGATGCTCGTCGGTCGGGCGATCCTCGAGCGGCTGCGTGGCCTCGGGCCGTTGCCCGACGCCGTCGGCGGCATGTCGATCGGCGCCGACCCGGTGACGAGCGCCGTGGTCACCATGGCGGGCGTGGAGGGACTGCCGCTGAAGGGCTTTCTCGTCCGCAAGGAGCCGAAGGACCATGGCACGAAGCGCTACGTCGAGGGGCCGGTCCAGCCGGGACACCGCGTGGTGATCGTCGAGGACGTGGTGACCACCGCTGGTTCGTCGCTCGTGGCCATCGAACGGGCCCAGGAGTTCGGGCTGGTGGTCGAGCGGGTCGTCGTGGTGATCGATCGCCTGGCCGGCGGCCGCGAGGCCCTCGCCGCCCGCGGCATCCCGCTGGAGGCGCTCGTCACGATCCGCGACCTGGGGATCGAGCCGGACGCCTCCTGACCCGGTGCCGGTCGCTTGCCCCGCATCGTCATCCGACCATAGGCTGACAGTGTCGCGGAACTCCCGTCCGCGAGTCCCGTGAGGGTCTTTCCTGCCTTGCGGTCGATGCGTTGGATCGTCGTCGTCGTCCTCACCGTGGCAGTGACACGCCCGGCAGCGGGTGATTCCTCGGCCGACGAGATCGCGGGCCTCGTCGCCGCCCTCGGCGACGCCGACTACGCGGTCCGCGAGACAGCGGCCGCGCGGCTCGAGGCACTGGGCCCACGTTCGGCCGACGCCCTGCTGACCGCCGCCGAGACGAGCACTGACCTGGAAGTGGCCCTGCGGGCCCGGGCGCTGGCCGACGCGATCCCGCCAACCTCGCCCCGCGACCCGCCCGAGGTGGCCGCGGAGATGCAGCGGTACGCGCGGGCCGATTTCGCGACCCGCTCGCGGATCATGCATCGGCTGCTCCGGCTGGACGACGACGCGGGCGTCGAGGCCTTGGCCCGGATCGTTCGGCTCGACCGGTCCGCAGCCGGGGCCCGCCTCGCGGCCGCGTTGGTGGCGCGGGAATACCAGCCCGGGGATCCCTACTGGCCGCTGCTGCGGCCGCGGATCGCCGCCGGCCTCGAGGAGAGCGGCCGGCCCGCGGCCCGCTTCCTCCGCGCCGTCGTCGCCGCCTCCGCCGCCGCAACGCCCGAGGCCGCCGCCCGTGCGACCGACGAGGCCGCGGCCGTGCTCGAGGTGCTGGAAAAGTCTCCCGTCGCCCGCGACGACGAGTCGGTGGGCCAGCCGGACGCCGGTGCCGCGGTGATGCTCGTGCTGCGGCGCTGCCTCGTCGACCTCGAGCGTACGGCGGGCCGGCGCCGGCAGGCGGTCGAGCGGATGCGGACGATCTTCGCGTCTGGCTGGGAGCGGGAGGCCGCTGAGGAGGAAGGGGCGACGATCACGGCGGCGAACCTGATCTGGGCGGTGGAGCACGATCTCCCCGAAGCCGTCGACCTGCTCGAGGCCCGGTGGCCCGGCCTGGCGAGCGATGACGGCGACACGGCCGACGCAGCCGCCGTCGCGCAGGCTGCCCGCGGCGCCCGCCCGCGGGCGGGCCGGCGCGCCGACGCCGCCTTCGCCGCCGGCAAGGGGGCCGCCGCCGGGTTCGCCGTGCGACTGCGGGCGGGGATGCTCCTGGCGAAGTGGGGCGCCGCGGAGTGGGCCGACCGCGAGTACCGCGCGGTGTTCGCCGATCCGCAGACGCCCGCCATCGAGTTCGCGCTCGTCGGCATCTCGTACGCCGAGTTTCTCCACGACCAGGACCGCGACGACGAGGCGGCCGACGTCCTCCGGCGGCTCGCCGACGGCCGTGGCCAGGGGGCCGCCGAGGCCGAGGAGACGCTCCGCCGGCTCGACCGCGACCCGGCGATGATCCGCGCCCGCGCCGCCTACTTCGCCTCGTGCGCCGCGGCCGCGAGGGGCGATGCGGCCGCCCACCGGCGGCTGCTCGAGGAGGCCCTGCGGCAGCCCGCCCGGGAGGTCGACGCCCTGATCGCCTTCCACGCGCTGGCCGCCGCCGATCCCCGCGACAAGGCCGACGCGGCCGCCCGCGTGGCGCGGACGCTGGAGCGGCTCGAGGACGAGATCCGGGCCCTGCCCGACGAGCCCAACGGCTACAACGAGTACGCCTGGCTCGTCGCGAACACCGAGGGCGACGTCAAGCAGGCGATCCGGTACTCGAAGAAGTCGCTGGAGATCTCCGTCGACAACGCGAGCTACCTCGACACGTTCGCCCACTGCCGGTTCGCCGCCGGCGACCGGGCCGCGGCCGTCCGCATCCAGTCGCTGGCCCACCGCCAGGAGCCGCACAACCGCACGATCCTGCGGAACCTGGAACGCTTCCGCGCTGGCGCGGCGGCGACCCCGCCATGATGCCCGTCCATCACGTCGCCGCCGCCGGCGCGTCCTTCGCAGTGCACACCGCCGGCAGCGGCATGCCGCTGGTCCTGCTCCACGGCTTCCCGCTCGACCACCGGATGTGGGCGGGGCAAGCGGCGCTCGCGGAGGCCTTCCGCGTCATCGCACCCGATCTCCGCGGCTTCGGCGGCAGCGGCGGCTCCACGACCACGGGCATCGCCGCCTTGGCCGACGATGTGGCAGCCCTGCTCGACGCCCTGCGGGTGACGCAACCGGCGGTGATCTGCGGCCTGTCGATGGGCGGCTACGTGGCACAGCACGTGGCGGAGCGTCATCCGGAGAAGGTGGCGGCCCTGGTGCTCGTCGACACGAAGCTCGAGGCCGACACGCCGGAGGCCCGGGTGGCCCGGGTCGACCTGGCCGCGAAGGTGGGCCGCCTCGGCCAGGAGATCGTCGCCGACGCGATGCTGCCCCGGCTCCTCGCCGGCTCGCCCGCGGCCCGCGGCCTGCCCGGCCGGGCGGCCACGGAGGCGACGCTGCGCCGCATGATCGTCGAGCAGCCGATCGCGACGATCCAGGCGGCGCTCGCGGCGCTCGGCGGTCGTCCCGACATGACCGAGGCGATGCGGCATGTCCGCGTTCCCGCGCTGCTCGTCGTCGGCGCGGAGGATGCGATCACGCCACCGGAGTGCCTGATGCGGGCCGAGGCGAACATGCCGTGCGCCCGGTTGCTCGTCGTGCCCGGGGCCGGGCACAAGACGCCACTGGAGACTCCCGAGGTCTTCAACGCGGCGGTGCTGGAGTTTCTCCGGGGCCTGCCTGCCCATCACGGCTGACCGGCGGCCGGCCCCTGCCCTCGCCC
>JBJTHX010000135.1:0-4997 GCA_046094745.1 Planctomycetia bacterium | reverse complement strand
CCGCGCCGGCCTGGGCGACGCCGCGGCCGCCGTGATCTCCGACGCCGTGGCGGCGGCGGGCCTGATGGCGATGAACACGGTCTACTACCGCTTCCGGCACATGCTCGGCAAGGAGTCCTACGAGGCCCGCTCCCCCCGGCTGCGGATGAGCCGCATGGCCCAGCCGGCCACCTCGAAGGCCGACTTCGAACTCATGAGCCTCGCCTGTGCGGCCCTCGCCGGCTGCGAGCTGTGCATCAAGAATCACGAGGCGAGCCTCGTGCACTTGGGCGTGGGCGAGGAGGCCTGCCACGACGCCGTGCGGATCGCGGCCGTGGTGAACGCGGCCGCCTGCGGCCTCGCATGAGCCCCGCGGCGGCCTAGCCCGAATCCGCGCTAGCTGCAGCCATGCCTGGCGTACCGACCGAGGGAGGCGAAGGGGGTCGGCGAACGCTCGAGGAACCTATGGCCGCCTCGGCCATCAGCGACGAGACTTTTGCCGCCCCCGAGCCGGCGACACACCGAAGCCAGTTGCGGCCTAGCCACCGAGCACGCCGGTGGCGCGGAGGCGGGCGGCGTGGGCCTCGAAGGCAGCCAGCGACTGTGGGTTGGCGAGGGCGTCAGGGCTGGCGACTTCCGCCGCCCGGGCGCCGAGGAGAATCTTCTTTACCGGCACCTCGAGCTTCTTGCCGCTCAACGTCCGCGGCACCGCGGCGATTGCCACGATCTCGTCGGGCACGTGCCGCGGCGAACAGGCCGCCCGGACCCGCGCCTTGATCCGGGCCACCAGCGGCTCGTCGAGGGCGGCGCCGGCCGCGAGCACGACGAACAGCGGCATCCAGGCCGCCCCTCCGGGCCCCTCGAGATCGATCACCAGGCTGTCGGCCACCTCGGGCACCGCCTCGACCGCCCGGTAGATCTCGCTCGTGCCGATCCGCACGCCGAAGCGGTTGATCGTGGCGTCGGACCGGCCGTAGATCACGACGCCCCCGTCCGGCGTGAGCTTCATCCAGTCGCCGTGCCGCCAGATGCCGGGATAGTGCTCGAAGTAGCTCTCGCGGTAGCGGCGGCCTTCCGCGTCGCCCCAGAAGCAGACCGGCATCGAGGGCATCGGCTGGGCGATCACGAGCTCCCCCACTTCGCCGACGAGTTCCCGGCCGGCGGGGTCGAGCGCGCGGATGTCGGCCCCGAGGCAGCGGCACTGGATCTCGCCGGCCCGCACGGGCAGCACCGGCGCGCCCCCCACGAAGCCCGTGCACAGGTCGGTGCCGCCGCTGAACGAGACCAGCCACAGGTCGCGGCCCACTTCGTCGTAGACCCAGCGAAAGCCCTCGGGCGCCAGCGGTGAGCCCGTGGAGCCGAGGCCGCGGAGCCGGGAGAGATCGTGGTCGGCGGCCGGGTGGAGGCCGGCCTTCATGCAGGCGGCCACGTAGGCGGCGCCGGTGCCGAAGAAGGTCATCCCGGAGGCCGCGGCGAACTCCCAGAGCACGTCGGGCCGCGGCCAGGACGGGCTGCCGTCGTAGAGCAGGATCGGGCTGCCGACGAGCAGCCCCGCGAGCAGGAAGTTCCACATCATCCAGCCGGTCGTCGTGAACCAGAAGAAGCGGTCGGCGGGGCCGAGGTCGAAGTGCAGGCTCGCGGTCTTGAGGTGCTCGAGCAGGATGCCCCCGTGGCCGTGGACGATCGGCTTGGGCAGCCCGGTCGTGCCCGAGGAGTAGACGATCCACAGCGGATGGGCGAACGGCACCGGCTCGAACGCGAGCGGCCCGCCGGCCGCGAGGAGTTCAGCCCACGGCGTCGGGCCCGCGAGCGGCGCCGCCGCGGCCCCCTCCAGGCAGGGCACGAGGATCGTATGGTCGACCGTGGGCAGGCCGGCGCGCAGTTCGGCGACGACCGGCCGCTTGTCGAGCCGCTTGCCGCCGTACTGGCAGCCGTCGGTGGCGAAGAGCACCTTCGGGCCGATCTGCCGGAACCGGTCGAGCACGCTCGGCGCCCCGAAATCGGGCGCGCAACTCGACCAGATCGCGCCGATCGACGCGCAGGCCAGGAAGGCGACCACCGCCTCGGGCACGTTGGGCAGAAACGCCGCCACGCGGTCGCCCGCGACCACGCCCCGGGCCCGGAGCCACGCCGCCACGGCCGCCACCTGCCGCTCGAGTTCGTCCCAGCCGATCTCGGCCTGGGGAAGCGTCTCGGAACGGAACACGATCGCGGGCCGGTCGCCCGTCCGCATCCGGAACACGTGCGCGGCGTAGTTGAGTTCCGCGCCGGGGAACCACTCGGCCCCCGGCATCTCCCGGCGGCCGAGGGCCGCGGCGGCCGGCCGCGTGAAATCGACCGCAAAAAACTCGGCGATCGATCGCCAGAACCGCCCCACGTCGGCGACCGACCACTCCCACAGGTCGGCGTAGGAGGCGAACCCGCGGCCCTCCCGCACCCGCAGCCACTCCATGTAGCGCGCGAGATTGGATCCGGCCGCCAAGGCGGCGGGCGGCTGCCAGAGCAGGTCTCCCTCGCGGATCACGGTCATGCGCCGCTCACCCCCGCGCGGCCGGGTCGGCCGGCAGCCGACCGGCCGCCCGGCCCCGCAGGCCGAGGATCGCCCGCGCCTCCGCGGGCGTCGCCGGCCGCCGCTCGAGTTCCCGCGCGATCCGCACCGTCCGCTCGACGAGCTGGGCGTTGGAATCGGCCAGTTCGCCGCGGCGGAAGTAGACGTTGTCCTCGAGGCCCACGCGGGCGTTGAGGCCCATCGCCATCCCGAGCGTGGTCAGCGGCAGCTGCGTGCGGCCCATCGACGTGACGGTGACCCGCAGGTCGGCCGCCGGCACCGGCAGGTCGCGGAGCCGCTCGACCATGTCGATCAGGTTCCGGCCCGTGCCCCGCGAGCCCCCCTGCGTGGGCGTCTGGAGCACGAAGTTCACGGCATAGGGAGCCGCGAAGATGCCCAGCGACAGCAGGTGGGCCAGTTCCTCGAGCATGGCGGCGTTGTAGACCTCGAACTCGGGCTTCACGCCCCGCTCGACCATCGCCCGGGCGAAGGCCTCGATGTCGGAGCGGTGGTTGGAGAAGAAGACCTGCTCGCCGCGGATGAAGAAGTTCAGTAGGCCCATGTTGAGCGAGGCCATCTCGGGGGCCAGGTGCACCGTCGTCACCCGCTCGGCGACCGGCAGCCGCGGGCTGCCGCCGCTGGTGAGCTGGACCACGGCATCGGTCTCGGCGCAGAGCCGCTCGTGCAACTCGCCGAAGATCGCCGCGTCCATCGGGGAGGAGCCGTCGGGCTTGCGGGCGTGGACGTGCAGCACGGCAGCGCCCGCCTTCCAGGCGGCGATTCCCTGCGCGACGATCTCGTCGGGCTGCTCCGGCAGGCGCGGGTTGGCCTCCTTGCCGTGGATGCCGCCCGTCAGGGCGCAGGTGATCACCACGACGTCGTCTTCGGCCTTGCCCGCCATGTCAGCCTCCGGGTCCCGTTTCGCTTGCTCGCCGTATCGTCCGCACTGCGCTCACCCGATCGCCACCAGCCCGCGGCGGTAACGGGCCGCATTCTCGACGTAGCGGCGGGCGTTGGCGAGGATGCCGGCGACTTGCTCGGGCGAAACCGTCCGCACGGCTTTCGCCGGGCTGCCAACGATCAGCGACCCGTCCGGGAACTCCTTCCCCTCGGTGACGAGCGCCCCGGCCCCCACCAGGCAGTGGCGGCCGATCCGGGCCTGGTTGAGCACGATCGCCCCCATGCCCACGAGCGACTCGTCGCCGATCGTGCACCCGTGGAGGATCGCCCCGTGGCCCACCGTCACGAGGCTCCCGATGACGAGCGGGCAGCCGTCGTCCGTGTGCAGGACGGCGTTGTCCTGGACGTTGGAATCCGTGCCGACCGTGATCGGCTCGATGTCGCCGCGGAGAGCGCAGCCGAACCAGACGCTGGCACGGGGCCCGAGGGCCACGTCACCCACCACCCGGGCCGTGTCGGCCACCCAGGCCGTGGGGTCGATCCGCGGCCGCACGCCCTCGAACTCGAAGATGGCCATGCCTCGTCCCGCCGTTGACGCCCGGGGAACGCCGGACGAAGTTCGGCAGTATAGCGGACCAGCGGCAGCCGGCCGCGAACGGCGGCCGCTACAGCGGCGGGTCGGCTGGACCACGTTCCCGGCCGATCTCGCCCGTGTTGGAGAGCACGTTCTCCGGTGGGTCGCTGGGCACCATCAGCATGTCCCAGACGCCGTCCGTCCGCGGGAGTTGCCCACCGCGGCTCTGGTAGTCGCCGCGATTGGTGCCGAACCGGGCCCGACCGCACGCCGCCGCGCCGACGGGCTCACGCCGGGACACGAGACTGCTGATCGCCCGCACCGACCCATCGCACATCGCGGTCATCAGAAAATTGCCGTGCAGTGCCTGAACCCGCGCCGGGTTGCAAGCGGTCTGCAGGGGCTGGGTCTGGAACATCAGGGTATGCCCGAATGCCTCGACGGGGGCGCGGCTGGTCCCGGAGATCACCGCTCCGCCGGTCGAGGTCACAACCTGCCGCAACGAGGGCAGAATGCCGAACGCGTGCTCGTTGAACCACGTGGGCGTAACGTTTGCGCCACCGGGACCGCTCGGTAAAAACGCGTATCGCAGTCCTTGCCCGGCATCGCACTGCCGCATCGCTTCCGCGAACAACAGGGTGTTGGAAATGCCGTCCGTGACGTGATCGAAACGCCGCCCGCCGACCGGGCCGGAGGATCCGGACAGCGTATGGTTCCAGCCGGTCGACCTGATCGTGCCCCCGGGAGCGGCCTGTAACGGTTGCGGAAAATAACCGGCGAACTCCATCTGCGCCGCATTTGGATTATTGACCCAGACAGGCCCGGAGGCGCCCAAGGTGATGGAGGTTCCCGCGGCGTTAACGGGCCGCATTCTCGACGTAGCGGCGGGCGTTGGCGAGGATGCCGGCGATTTGCTCGGGCGAACCCGTCCGCACGGCTTTCGCCGGGCTGCCAACGATCAGCGACCCGTCCGGGAACTCCTTCCCCTCGGTGACG
>JBJTHX010000134.1:0-4564 GCA_046094745.1 Planctomycetia bacterium | reverse complement strand
GCGCTACGTCGATGCGCTCCTGGCGAAGCCCGAGTGGGGCGAACACCGCGGTCGCCACTGGCTCGACTACGCCCGCTACGCCGACACCCATGGCATCCACTTCGACAACTTCCGCGAGATGTGGACCTACCGGCAGTGGGTGATCGGCGCCTTCAACCAGAACATGCCGTTCGACCGGTTCACGATCCTGCAGCTCGCCGGAGATCTCGTCGCCAGGGAACTGCGGGATGGCGATATCGACGCCGTTCTCGACACGCGGATCGCCAGCGGCTTCAACCGCTGCAACATGACGACGAACGAAGGGGGTGTCATCCCCGAGGAATATCTCGTGCTCTACGCGCGGGACCGCACGGAGACGACCGCCACGGTCTGGATGGGGCTCACGGTGGGCTGCGCCGTCTGCCACAACCACAAGTTCGACCCGTTCTCGCAGCGGGAGTTCTACGAGCTCGCCGCGTTCTTCAACAACACGACGCAGGGGGCGATGGACGGCAACATCAAGGACACGCCGCCGGTGGTCGTCGTGCCCTTGCCCGAGGATCGGAACCGATTCGCGAAAATCGAGCCGGAATTGGCTGCGGCACGCCGGGCGGTGGAGGATCGCAAGCGGGATGGCCGGCCCGAGTTCGACCGCTGGATCACCGATGCGACGCCCGACGTGATCGGCAAGACGCTGCCCGAGGGCGTGCCGCTGGTCGCGCTCGACCTTACCGCAGGTGCCGGGGCGACGACCCGGGCGCGGATCGCGGGCGCGGAGACCGACGTCGCGCTCACGGCCGCGACGACATGGCAGGAGGGGCCGAACGGATCGCCCGCGCTGCTCCTCGACGGCCGGGCGGTGGAGATCGAGGGCGGCGGCGACTTTGAGTACGACCAGCCGTTCAGCGCGACCTTCTGGCTGCGGGCCCCCGCCAATGACTCGGCCTACGCGGTGGTCTCCCGGATTGACGAGGCCCAGGGCGACCGGGGCTGGGACGTGGGCGTGCAGGGCCGCCATGTGGACGTGAAGCTGATCCATTCATGGCCCGGAGACGCGCTGTGGCAGCAGACCGCGACGCAGGTGCCGGCCGATGCGTGGACGTTCGTGGCGGTGACGTACGACGGCTCGGGCAAGCCAGGCGGGGTGAAGATCTCCTTCGACGGCAAGCCGCAACAGGTCGATCTCTTGTTCGACAATTTCGAGAACCATTCGATCAGGACCGCTGCGCCGCTGGTCGTCGGCGGCCGGGTCGGCTCGGCGACGGCCCACGGCGTGGGGCTGGCAAACGTCGCAATCTGGGGCCGCGCCCTCTCCCCGGGCGACGTGGAGGGACTCGCGCGTGCCGAGACGCTGGTCGGGATCCTGCGGCTGCCCGCCGCCGAGCGGGCTGCGGCGGCCGCCGACCTCTACGACTGGTGGCTGGCCACGATCGACGACGTCTCTCGGGCGGCCGCGGGCGCGGTGACACGGCTGGAGCGGGAGGAGGCCGAAATCCGCAATCGCGGCACGGTCGCCCACGTGATGCACGAGCAGGACAGGATGGCGAAGGCCCACATCCTCGACCGTGGGGAATACGACAAGCGCAAGGACGAGGTCGCGGCCGACACGCCTGATGTCCTTCCAGCCTTCCCCGAGGATCTGCCGCGGAACCGGCTGGGGCTCGCGAAGTGGCTCCTGCTCCGGGAGCATCCGCTCACGACGCGGGTGACGGTGAACCGGTTCTGGCAGGAGGTCTTCGGCACCGGCCTCGTCGCCACTTCGGGTGACTTCGGCATCACGGGCGAGTTGCCGAGCCATCCCGAACTGCTCGACTGGCTGGCCGTCGAGTTCCGGGAATCGGGCTGGGATGTGAAGCGGCTCTTCCGGCTCATGCTCACGAGCGCCGCCTACCGGCAGTCGGCGGCGACCACGCCCGAGAAACTCGCCAAGGACGCCGCCAACCGGCTGCTCTCGCGGGGGCCACGGTTCCGCCTCGACGCCGAGATGGTCCGCGACCAGGCGCTCGCGGTGAGCGGTCTGCTCGTGCGGAAACTCGGCGGCCCGAGCGTGAAGCCCTACCAGCCCGGCGGCGTGTGGGAGGCGGTGGCAATGGACGTGAGCAACACCAAAGCCTACAAGTCGGATACCGGAGACAATCTCTACCGCCGCAGCCTCTACTCGTTCTGGAAGCTGTCGGCGCCGCCGGCCTCGATGGAGATCTTCAACGCCCCGTCGCGGGAGACCTGCTGCGTGAAGCGGGAGCGGACGAACACGCCGCTGCAGGCGCTCGTGACCCTGAACGACCCGCAGTTCGTGGAGGCGGCCCGGGCCCTCGCCGATCGCGCGCTCGCCGAGGCCGCTCACGACGACGAGGCCCGCATCCAGTTCATGGCGGGTCGGGTGCTCGCCCGGCCGCTCGACCCGGACGAAGTCGGGATCGTTCGGCAGTCGCTCGCCGAATTGATCGACTGGTACCGCGCCCGGCCCGAGGACGCGCGGTCGCTGATCACGATCGGCGAGTCCAAGCCCCGGTGCGCCGACGCCGGCCTCCTCGCCGGCTGGACGCTCGTGGTGAATGAGTTGCTCAACCTCGACGAGGCGCTCTGCAAATGATCCCGCCCATCCGCTCGCCGCTCGACGCCCTCGGCCTCAACCTCACCCGCCGCCGCTTCTTCGAGCGCGGCAGCCACCTGCTCGGCGGCGCGGCGCTCGCCACGCTCATGCCCGAGCAGTTCGCGGCCGCGGCAGCGGATCCCGCCGGCGTGGTGGAACGCGTGCCCGGGGCCCTCGGCCCCCACTTCGCTCCGAAGGCGAAGCACGTCATCTACCTGCACATGGTGGGGGGGCCGCCGCAGCAGGACATGTTCGACTACAAGCCGCAGATGGACGCCTGGTACGACAAGGATCTGCCCGAGAGCGTCCGCAACGGCCAGCGGCTCACGACGATGACCTCGGGCCAGAATCGGTTCCCAATCGCGCCCTCGAAGTTCAGGTTTTCGCGGCGGGGCGAATGCGGGATGTGGATGTGCGAACTCCTGCCCTGGACGGGCCAGGTCGCCGACGAGATGTGCTTCATCCGCTCGATGCACACCGAGGCGATCAACCACGAGCCGGCCATCACCTACATGCAGACCGGCAACCAGATCACGGGCCGGCCGTGCCTCGGGTCATGGACGAGTTACGGGCTCGGCTCGCTCAATGCCGACCTCCCCGCCTTCGTGGTGATGGTGGCCCGCTCGACGCTCGCGGAGCAGGCGCAGGCGATCGGGGCCCGGCTCTGGTCGAGCGGGTTTCTGCCGGGCGAATACTCGGGCGTGAGCTTCCGCAGCGCCGGCGACCCGATCCTCTATCTCAACAACCCGCCCGGCGTGCCCGGCGACATCCGGCGGAAGACGCTCGACGGCCTCCAGGCCCTCAACCAGCGGACGCTCGAGCGGATCGGCGACCCGGAGACGCGCACGCGGATCGCGCAGTACGAGATGGCCTTCCGCATGCAGACGAGCGTGCCGGAACTGTCGGACCTCTCGGCCGAGTCGCAGGCCACGCTCGACCTCTACGGCGAGCAGGTGACGAAGCCCGGATCGTTCGCCAACTCCGTGCTCATGGCCCGCCGCCTCGTGGAGCGGGGCGTGCGGTTCGTGCAGATCTACCTCAACCACTGGGACCACCACGCCAACGTCTCGGGCCGGCTGATCAGCGGCTGCAAGGACATCGACCAGGCCACCTACGGCCTGCTCACCGACCTCAAGGCCCGCGGCATGCTCGACGACACGCTCGTGATCTGGGGGGGCGAGTTCGGCCGCACGGTCTACTCGCAGGGGGGGCTCTCGAAGGAGAACTACGGCCGCGACCACCACCCGCGCTGCTTCACGATGTGGATGGCCGGCGGGGGCGCCCGCGGCGGCCAGATCTACGGCGAGACCGACGACTTCTCCTACAACATCGTGAAGGATCCGGTGCACATTCGCGACTTCCATGCCACGGTGCTGCACCTGCTCGGCTTCGACCACGAGCGGCTCACCTACCGCCACCTAGGGCTCGACTTCAAGCTCACGGGCGTCGAGCCGGCGCGGGTGATCACGGACCTGCTGGCCTGAAGCCGGGAAGTCGTCGCGGGCCACGCTCCGAAGCTCTCCAGACTACACTTGCCCGTTCGTCGTTTGTCGCCGTCCACGAGATCACTCAATGCCCCGCCCTGACCGTATGCTGACGCGTCCTTTCTCGGCGAGGTTCCTGGCTGGCTCCTGCCTGCTGGCGACCCTCGCCGTCTCGGCTCTGCTGGCCTACTCCTGGGCGGCGGCCGCCCCCACGGCACCGTTCGTCTTCCAGAAGGGGGACGTCGTCGCGGTTTATGGCAATGGCCTCGCCGACCGGATGCAGCATTCCCCGTGGGTGGAGACGGTGCTGCAGCAGCAGCTCGCCGGACTCGAACTGCGGTTTCGCGACATGGGCATCTCCGGCGATACCGTGGCCAAGCGGCCCCGCAGCGAGGGCGCCATCAGCGATCCGGCCTATCTCGAGCTCGTCGACCCCGACGTGATCTTCATGTGCTACGGCTACAACGAGTCGTATGCCGGGCCGGCCGGGGTGGAGGCCTACGAGAAG
>JBJTHX010000133.1:0-21895 GCA_046094745.1 Planctomycetia bacterium | reverse complement strand
GGCAGACGCCTCCGGTCGGCGGCGGCGAGTCGCGGTCGAGCCGCTCGAAAGCCGCGATCTCCTCCTCCCACCGGACGGGCGGCGGGGTCTCGGCGGGCACCAACGACATCGCCCTCGGCCGGTCGCCGCAGCAGATCCGCGACGATTTTCTCGCGCTCGTGGCTGCCCTGCGCAAGGATCTGCCGGACGTGAAGGTCGCCTTCCTGGCGATCGCACCGAGCATCCGCCGCTGGGACCAGCGGGATCGGCAGGAGGCGGCAAACGACGCCGTGAAGCTCGCGGTGGAGTCGGGCGGTCCGGGGCTCGCCTACATCGACGCCAACGCCGCCTTCCTGGGGCCCGATGGCAGGCCGGCGGCGGAGTGCTTTCTCGACGACCATCAGCACCCGAGCACGATCGGCAACGCCCGCCGGGCGGCGGTCATGCGGCCGGCGCTGGAGCGATTGCTGGGGCAGGAGGCGATCCCCGCGGCGGCGCGGTAGCGAACTGGTTCGACACGAAGGAGCGCGAACATGGCGACGGCACGGGAGCAGATGGAGCCGACGAGCGGACTCGACGGGCTGCTGGGCAGGGTGGTGCGGGGCGAGTGGCTCGCCGTCCTGCCGCAGTCGCTCCGGGAGCCTGCGGCCCGTGCCGTGCTCCAGTTGCTCGCGGCTGCGGCGGCGCTGGTGATCGTCGCGCCCTTGGCCGACTCCCGTGGCGAGGCCTATCTGGAGGCCACTTTCGCCCGCACGCTCGCCGCACTGGCGGCGACCCGCGGGCTCGACAGCGCCATCTCGCTCGCCCAGAGTTCCGAGGTGAGTTTTTCCTTCGGACCGGGCGGCAGCCTCGGCATCGGCCAGGCGCTCGACCCGGTGAACGACCTCGTGGAGCAGTACGGTGCCTTGCTCCTGACGAGCACCACGGCCCTGGGCGTGCAGCGGCTGGGAATGCAGATCGGCCGGACGCTCGGCTGGTGGCTCTTCGTGCCAGCCCTGGTGGCGCTGGCGGTGGCGGCGGCCTGTGGCGGCCGCGGGCGGGGCGCCGCGATCGGCTGGAGCCGGCGGCTGTTCGGCCTGGCCGTCTTCGCGCGGCTGGCCCTGCCGGCGGCGGGATGGATCGACTCGTGGGTGGCCGCGCGGTTTTTGGAGTCGAACTACCAGCAGGCCGCGGCGGTCGTGACGGCCACGACCGAGAAGATCGAGGAAGCGGAAGCCGCCGACGACCAGCGGCCCTGGTACGAGCGGTACAACCCGGTCGATGCCATCGGCGACCGGGCGCGGCGGATCTACGACGCGTTGGCCGCCGTCGGCGAGTCGATCGTGAACCTCGCGATCTATTTCACGATCTCGACGATCGTCCTGCCGCTGGGCACGCTGTGGCTCCTGTCCCGACTGTCCGGGGCCTTTTTCAGCCCCCGGGGCGGCCCCTGACAGGCCGGCCGCGGACCGCCGTGTCCGATGAGGCCGCCAAAACGGCCAAAAAGTCAATTTTTCGGCCCTTGCTGGGTATTCCGCTCGGTCGGCAGGCACGCCCGGCGTGGATTCCATGAAATCCCCGCGGCGACCCTTGAAAGCCGCCCAAGTCAACGTAATCTATCCACCTTACCAGGCGGCCGAGCGTATCGGTCGTTCTAAGAGAAGGGTCTCTTCGACCGACCGAAGTTCGGGCGCGTGCGAAAAACCTGCTCGAGTCTTTCCTTCCTGTTTCTTTTTTCCCGGAGGTTTGCGTGATTCGCAAAGTTCTTTCTTGCCTCCTGCCGGCGTTCGCCGTCGTCGCCCTGTGCACCAGCACGTGGGCGAAGGACTGCGGCTCCTGCGGTGGCTGCGAAGGCGGCGCCGTCATCAGCGGTGGTGCCTGTGGTGGTTGTGGTGGGGCCGCTTGCGGCGCCAAGACGGTGTACCAGCGTCAGTACGTGACCGAGATGAAGACGGTCACCTGCACCGAGTACACCACCGAGACCCGCGAGCGGACCTACACGGTCAACAAGCGGGTTCCGCGGACCGAGGAGAAGACGCGCACGGTCACCGTGCACGTTCCCGAGAAGCGGACCAAGACCGTGAACTACGCGGTCAACAAGAACGTGCAGGAGACTAAGACGGCCGAGTACACCGTCCAGGTCCCCTACACCGAGGAGGTCGAGCAGACCTACACGGTGCACGTTCCGGTTTCGGAGGAGAAGACCGCCACCTACACGGTGATGGTCCCGAAGCAGGAAGAGAAGACCTCGACCTACACGGTCATGGTCCCGTACACCGAGCAGGTCGAGCAGACCTACACGGTGCACGAGCCGGTTTCGGAGCAGAAGACCGCCACCTACACGGTCCAGGTCCCCTACACCGAGCAGGTCGAGCAGACCTATACGGTGATGACCCCCGTGTCGGAGCAGAAGACCGCCACCTACACGGTCATGGTGCCCGTGAAGGAGGAGAAGACGGCGACCTACACGATCAGCGTCCCCTACAACGAGTCGGTCGAGCAGACCTACACGGTGAACGTTCCCTACACCGAGCAGGTGACCCACACCCACAAGGTGCAGAAGCGGGTCGCCGTGCAGGGCACGAAGACGGTGCAGGTCCGCGGTGGTCACTGGGCCACGCAGCAGGTCGAGGTTGCCGGTGGCACCGACGCCTGCGGCTGCCCCTGCCCCCCGAAGGTCTGCTGCAAGCGGGTCTGGGTGCCGACGTGTGAGACGAAGGAAGTTCCCGTCACCACCTACGAGTGCGTGACCGAGGAGGTTCCCCACACGGTGAACGTCACCAAGTGCCGCCAGGAGCAGCGGACCCGGACGGTGAACGTGACGAAGCACCGCAGCGAGGAGCGCACCCGGACCTACACGGTCACGAAGTGCGTGCCGGAGCAGCGGGAGCGGACCTACACGGTCACGAAGTGCGTGCCGGAGCAGAAGACCCGCACGGTCAGCGTCACCAAGTGCAAGTCCGAGGAGCGGACCCGCACCTACACCGTCACGAAGATGGTGCCGGCGACGAAGACCCGCACGGTCAGCGTCACCAAGTGCAAGTCCGAGGAGCGGACCCGCACCTACACCGTCACGACCTGCGTGCCGGAGGAGCGGACCCGCACCTACTCCGTCACGAAGATGGTTCCGGAGCAGAAGACCCGGAAGGTCAGCGTGACCAAGTGCAAGACCGAGACCCGCACCCGCGAGTACACGGTCACCAAGTGCGTGCCGGAGACCATGACCAAGGAAGTTTCCTACACGGTCATGGTTCCCCAGCAGAAGGAAGAGAAGTACACCGTCACGGTGTACGACTGCGTGCCGGAGACGAAGACCGCGAGCTACACGGTCCGCGTCCCGCACCAGGTGACGAAGGAAGTGCCGGTGCAGAAGTGCGTCATGGTCGCCGTCGAGGGTGGCTGCGGCGGTGCCGGTGACGCCGGCGCCTGTGGCGATGCCGGTGCGGCCGGTGCCTGCGGTGACGCGGGCGCCTGCGGTGCGGCCGCTGCCGGTGGCTGTGGCGACTGTGGCGGCAAGGCCAAGGGCTGCCGTCGCAAGGGCTGCCGTCGCTGCGGCTGCTGAGGCCGGCGACGCTTCCGTGTCGTGAATCGCAGGGGGCCGGGTGCCGCGAGGTGCCCGGCCCCCTCGCTTTTTCCCGCCGGGGGGCTGGCGACGGCGGGGCGACTCTGGTGGAATATCGTCCTTCGATTCCCGCACCGGAGGCGGACGTCATGTCGGTGGCCAGCAAGGCGGGTCCATTTCCGCGGCAGCGCGGCGGCGAGGCGGACGCGGCCAGTCGCCCGGGCGACGGCTGGATCAGTCAGGCACGGCAGGCGATCCGCGAGGCCGACGTCGATTTCTTCCGCGTGTCGGCGGTCCGCTACTGGATCGACTTTCTCGTCAGCCTGGTCGCGGCGTATCTGGCGGCCGCCGTCTACCTGTCGTCACCGCTGGGGTCGTGGCCGCAGTTGGTCGCCTTCCCGATCGCCGCCTTCTGGCTCTACCGGCTCGGGTCGCTGATCCACGAAGTCTGCCACCTCGGCGGCCACGAGTTGCCCATCTTCAAGTTCGCCTGGAATGCCTTGGCCGGCATCGTACTGCTCACGCCGAGCCCGTTCTTCACCCGTCACCATCGCGACCACCACAGCCAGCGGTTCTACGGCACGCCCGAGGATCCGGAATACGTCGCCAATCTGCTCGAGGGAGGCAACCCGCGGAGCATGATCGGCTACCTCGTCTACGTGTTGGCGTTTCCCGTGCTCGTGTTCCTGCGGTTCCTGCTGGTGCCGTTCACCTTCCTGCACCCGCGGCTGCGGGAGTGGACGCTCCGGAAGGCCTCGGCGCTGACCTTCAATCGGCGGTACGAGCGCAGGCTCACGGCCGCCGATCGGCGGGCGATCCTGGCGGTGGAGATCCCCTGCTTCCTCCGGGCCGCGCTGATCCCGTCACTGGTGCTGCTGGGCCTCAACGATTGGACGCGGATCCCGCTGCTCTACGCCCTCGCCGTGGCCACGGTGATCCTCAACCAGCTCCGGCAGTTGGCCGACCATCACTTCGAGGGCGACGGGAGCCGGGCGGCCCTCGAGGACCACATCGTCGACTCGTGCAACTTCACGCGGAACGATCCGCTCACGCTCCTCTTCTTCCCGTTCTCGATCCGCTACCACGCCCTGCACCACCTCTTCCCCTCGATGCCCTACCACAATCTCAAGCGGGCGCATGAGCATCTCGTGGCCACGCTGCCGGCCGACTCGCCCTACCTGGGCCTCGACCGCCCGGGCTGGTGGAGCGTCGCGAAGGTGACGATGTTCGGCGGCCGCACGGCGGTCGCCTGAGGCCCGCTGCGGGCGTCACCGCTGTTTGAGCAGGTCGCGGATCTCGGTGAGCAGTTCCTGGTCCTTCGTCGGCGCCGGGGGGGCGGCGGCCTCGGCGGCCTTGGACTTCATCAGCCAGCCGAGGAACTTGACGATGAAGAAGAACAGCGCGGCGGCGAGGATCAGGAAGCCGACCACGTCGCCGATGAACTTGCCGTAGGGGACGGTCTTCTCGCCGATCGTGACGGCCCAGTTCTCGTAGCCCTTGTTGCCGGGAAGGATGATGCCCACCAATGGCATGATGATGTTGTCGACGAGGCTGGTGACGAGCTTGCCGAACGCGCCGCCGATGATCACGCCCACGGCCAGGTCGATGACGTTTCCCTTGAAGGCGAAGTTCTTGAACTCCTCGAACAAAGAAAAAGCCTTTTCCGTCGGCAATGGCATAGCGAGGTCTCCAGGCAGGTTGGTCGGTCGCGAGCCGTGACGTCGGCCCGCCGTGCCGCAGAGGCTAGCCGCTCGGCGTGCGTCCGGGCAAGCGGCGGCGGACACCGATCCGGCAGGTGGCGGGCCGCTTGCTTTTGACGGCCGCACGGGGAAGATGATCCGGCGAGGGGACCGGTGGCATCCCGGCCCTTGGGACCGAACGCGGGAGTGATCCATGAGTTTCAACGGACGGATGGCGGTCGGATTGGTGGGCGTGGCTGCCTTGGCGATCGGAGCATGGTTCACGGCGCCGGCGGCGGCCGAACAACCAGCCGCACTCGACACGGCATTGAAGGCGGAGGCGCAGTCCACCGTGAAGGCCTTCAATGCCGCCGATGCGGCGGGCCTCGCGGCGTCGTTCCTCGACGCAGGTGAACTCGTGGACGAAGACGGCAACGTGTATGCCGGTCGGCCGCAGATCGCGGCCCTGTTCAAGAAGTTCTTCGAGCGGTTTCCCCAGGCGGCGCTCGAACTGGAGGTGACGGGATCGCGGCCGATCGGTGAGGGGTTGGCGATCGAGGAGGGCGTGCGGCGGATCACGGCCGACGCCGGGGCGGCGGCCGCCCAGATGCGATACGTGGCCGTGCGCGTGAAGCAGGGCGACCGCTGGCCGATCGTCTCCTACCGCGAGTTCGCCGACGATCCGCCGCCCACGCCCCGGGAGATGCTCGCCGCGGTCGACTGGCTCGTGGGCGACTGGGTCGACGAGAGCGAAGACGGCCGGACGGCGATCTCGTATCGCTGGAGCGAGGACGGAAACTTCCTCATCGGTGAGTACAACCTCACGATCGGTGGCCGATCCGTCGGCAAGAGTACCCAGCGGATCGGCTGGGATCCGGTCGAGGGTGAGTTGCGGTCGTGGACCTTCGACTCCGACGGCGGCTTCGCCGAGGGCGAGTGGGCGGTGACCGCCGACGGCTGGATCATCAAGTCGGAGGCCACGATGCCCGACGGCACCACCGGCTCGGCGACGGTGACCATGACGATGAAGGACGCCGACCACTTCGTGGTGGAGAGCACCGATCGGATCGTGGCGGGCGTCGAGGAGCCCGACTTCAAACTCGTGGTCGCCCGCAAGCCGCCCCCGCCGGCGGCCGCCAAGTGAGTCGCCTCATGCCCGCCCCCGGAGTGCCATCGATGCGGTCGATCGTGATTGGTTACTGTCTTGCTGTGGTGATCCTATCGAACGGTGCAGCCCACGGCCGTCCATCGATGGGACGAGCCGGGGGTGGCGGGCATGGCGGTGGCTCGATGGGACGGCCAGCGGCAGCGTCGCGGCCGCAGATGCCGACGCATCGCCCGTCGATGCCGCAGGGAAGGCCCGCGATGCCCCAGTCCCGTCCGAGCGCGAGTGGCGGCCGGCCGCAGCAGATGCCGCAGTTCCAGCGGCCGAGCGTCGGCTCGCCGCAGCGACCGAATACCGCGCGGCCGTCCCTGACCAACTCCGGTGCGGTCGGCCGCCCGTCCGCACCCGGGCCGACCGCGCGTCCGGGGCTGGGTGCCATGCGGCCGGCCCCTGGAACGGCCGGCGGCCAACCGCCGCGGCCCGGCCTCGGCGGTGGTTCCGGAGCGGCCAGTCTGCCCGGCGGTGGATTCGCGACCAAGCCGGCACCGGGTCTGCGGCCAGGCGGCGGCCAAGCCGGCGTCGGCGGTGGTGGCCGGCCCGGCGTGGGAACGCTGCCGGGAACCGTTGGTCCCGGCGCGGGCGCGAGCACGCGGCCGACGCCTGGGGTGCGTCCCGGACTCGGGGCCACCACCAAGCCGTTTCCGGCACCGGGCATGGGCAACCGTCCGGGGGCCGGTGACCGTCCTGGGCCGGGTGGTAATCGTCCCGCGCCCCTGCCGGGCGCTCTCGGCGGCGATCGGCCTGGGCCCGGTGGCAATCGCCCTGACGTTGGCGGCAACAGGCCGGGCATTGGCGCCAACCGTCCCGGCATCGGGGGCAACCGGCCCACGACGCTCCCCGGGGATCTTGGCGGGCTCGGGGGTGGCGAACGCCCCGGCGGGCTGAACCGTCCGGGCCAAGATTGGAATCGTCCCGGTATCGGCGGCGACCGGCCAAATTGGAACCGCCCCGGCATCGGCGACAACAACAACTTCTGGAACAGCGGCAACATCAACATCAACAACGGCATCAACACGGGTGGCTGGTCCGGTGGTGGCTGGGGCTATCCCGGCTGGGGTGGCTCGGGCTGGAATCACGGGTACGGCTGGAACCATGGGTACGGCTACGTCAATCCGCACTACGGCTCCTGGTACAACGGCGCCTGGAACAATGGCTGGGGCAACTGGTGGGGTGGTTTCGCCGCGGGGGCCGCAACCTGGGGCCTCGCATCGGCGCTGACCAACTGGGGGCTGGGATACGGCGCCTTGGGCTACGCCGGAGGCGCCTACGTCAATCCCTACTATGCCGCGATCCCGGCCACCGTCGTCGCGGCTTCGCCCTACGACTACGCTCAGCCGATCGTGGCGACGAGTTATGCGCCTGTCGACGAATCGGCGCCGGCCCAGGCCGCTCCCGCGGCAGCCAGTGACACGGCCGTCGACGCGGCGCTCGAGAAGTTCAAGGCCGGCGACTATGTCGGGGCGCTGGCGGGCTTCGATGCGGCCCTCAAGGCGGCACCCAACGACACCGTGATCCACGAGGTCCGAGCGCTCGCATTGTTCGCGCTCGGCCGCTACCCGGAGGCGGCGGCCACGCTCAACGCGGTGCTGGCGTCCGCACCGGGCATGGACTGGACCACCGTCAGCAACCTCTATCCGTCCGTGGAGGTCTACACGGCCCAACTCCGCAAACTCGAGGACTTCTGCAAGGCCAATCCGGGCAACCCCGCCGGCCACTTCGTGCTCGCCTACCACTACCTCGTGGGCGGCCACTCCGAAGCCGCGGCCGAAGCCCTGCGCGTCGTCGTCGCCAAGCAGCCCGGCGACATGGTGGCCAAGCGGCTTCTCGAAGCCTTGAAGCCGGCCGCGGAAACCGCCGGACCGTCCGCGGAGGCCGCCACCGCGGATGAGAAGCCCGCCGCCCCGGAGACCGACCTGGTCGGCACGTGGAAGGCGACCAATGACAAGGACGCCGTGACCCTCGAGATCACGGCGGACTCGAAGTTCACCTGGAAGGCCACGCCTGGTGGCAAGCCGGCCGTCGAACTCTCCGGCACGGTCGAGACGTCGGCCGACGCCATCGCGCTGTCGAGCGAGAAGGCGGGCACGATGGTCGGCAAGGTGGTCTCGAAGGGGCCGGATGCGTTCGAGTTTTCGCTGCCCGGCGCCCCGGCCGAGGCGAAGCCGCTGTTGTTCCAGCGGCAGAAATAGCCGGCCCGGGCCGGTGGCACGGGCGGGTCCGCTCGGATACCATCGAGCCAGACGGCCGCGCTCCGCGGCCCAGCACCCCCCCGGGCGAGCCATGGAACAGTATCGCAGGATCCAGACGGCGAAGAAGGGCGACATCCACATGGTCGCCTTCAAGGATAAGAAGATTCTCGACGACACCGTGCTCGACGAGATCCGCACGGAACTCACGCACCTGCTCGGCAAGGCCTCCGGGCCGGACGTGCTCCTCGACTTCGGGAACGTCGAGTTCATGTCGAGCGCGATGCTCGGCCTGCTGGGCCAACTGCACCGCAAGATCTCGGCGGGCCAGGGGCGGCTGAAGATGTGCTCCATCCGGCCGGAGATCTTCCAGGTCTTCAAGCTGACCAATCTCGACAAGCTCTTCAGCATCCACAAGGACGCGCCGACGGCCCTGGCGACGTTCGCCTGAAGGGGCCTGCGTGATGGCGGCCGGCGTCGACGTGCTGATCGCCGAGGACAGCCGGATCCAGGCCCGCATGCTGATCCGCCGGCTGGAGGAGGCCGGCCATACCGTCCGCTGGGGCGAGAACGGCGCCCTGGCCTTGGCGCTGGCCCGGGAGCGGCGGCCCGACATCATCGTCTCCGACATCGAGATGCCGGAGATGACGGGCTACGAATTCTGCAAGGCGGCGAAGGCGGACCCCGGGCTGAAGGCGGTGCCCTTCATCCTGCTCTCGACGCTCTGCGACCCGATCGACATCATCCGCGGGCTCGATGCGGGGGCCGACAACTACGTCACCAAGCCCTACGAGCCGGACTACCTGCTGGGCCGGATGACGGCCCTGTTGGCGACGCCGCTGGAGGCGGCCGACGACGCCCAGGCGGCGACGCTCGAGGTGACGCTCGCCGGGCAGCAGTTCCGCGTCAAGGCGGGCCGGCAGCAGGTGCTCAACCTGCTCGTCTCGACCTTCGAGAACGCGGTCGCGAAGAACCAGGAACTCGTGGTCGCCAACCAGGAACTGTCGGTGGCCCGCGACAGCCTGCAGAAGTCGAACGAGGGACTGGCGGCCCTCAATGCCGAGATCTCACGGGCCAACGCCCACATGGTCCGCGACCTCGAGGCGGCCGCGAAGGTGCAGCGGTCGCTGCTGCCGGGCGACGACGTCGCGATCCCCGCCACGGCCGTCGCCTGGCGGTACGTCCCCTGCCAGAATCTGGCGGGCGACTTCTTGAACGTCTTTCCACTCGACGGGGCACATGCCGGCCTGTTCGTCGTCGACGTCAGCGGCCACGGCGTGCCCTCCTCGCTGATGGCCGTGACGGTCGGACGATTCCTCGTCCCCAAGGTCTCCGAGTCATCGCTCCTCGTGCGGCAGGGCGCGGACGGTCGGGTGATCGTGGCCCGGCCCGCCGAGGTCGCCACGCAGCTCAACCACCTCTTCCAGGCGGACGAGTTCTCGGGACTCTACTTCACGCTCATGTACGGTGTGTTGCACCTCCCCACGGGGCGGCTCGATTACGTGTCGGCGGGCCATCCGGCGATGCTGCGGGTGCCGGCGGCCGGCGGCGCCGCAGAGTTCCACGGCGCCGAGGGATTCCCGATCGCCTTCGTGCCGGGCATCGAATACGAGCAGAAGACACTGCAGCTCGCCCCCGGGGACCGGCTGTACCTCTATTCCGACGGTGTGCCCGAGGCGATGGATCCGGAGAAGCAGCCCTACGGCGAGCAGGCGATGGCCGACCGGATCGCAGCCGCCCGCACCGCGCCGCTCGAGGTGAGCGTCACCGGGCTCCTGGAGGCGGTGGAGAAGTGGTGCGCGCCCGTCGGGCCGCTCGACGACATCACGATTCTTGGGCTCGAGTGGCGGCCCTGATTCAGCCGCGGCGCTTCGGGCGGTAGTAGCTGCAGCCGGCCGCGGCGACGCGGTCGTAGCCGTCGTCGATGCCGATCATCGTCTCCGCGCCTCCGAGGAACAGGGCCCCGTCGGGATGGAGCACGCGGCGGACCCGCTTCACGAGGGCGGCGCGGGTGGGCACGTCGAAGTAGAGCATCACGTTGCGGAGGAAGACCACGTCGCACGCCGGCAGCATCGGCCAGGTGCCGTTGAGGTTGAGACAGCGGAACTCGACGAGCCGGCGGCAGTCCTGGGCCACGCTCCACTTGCCCTGCAGCGGCCGGAAGTATTTCTTGAGCAGCGGCGGGGGCAGGCCGCGGGCCGTCTCCAGGTCGCTGTACACGCCCTCCCTGGCCCGCTCCAGGATCGGCTCCGAAAAGTCGCTGGCCACGATCCGCACCCGCCAGGTCGCCGCGATGTCACGGAAGTGCTCGAGCAGCGTGATCGCGATGCTGTAGGGCTCCTGACCGGTGGAACAGGCGGCCGACCAGATCGTGAGCTGCTTCTCGGCGGACCGCCGTTCCGCGACCTCGGCCACCACCTGGCGCAGGGCCTCGAACGGCGCCTTGTCGCGGAAGAAGGAGGTCTCATGGGTCATCATCGCGCACAGCACGTCCCGCTCGAGCGTCGGGTCGATGCCCTGGCGGACCCGGTCGAGCAGCGTCTCGAGGCTGGGGATCTTCCGTTGCCGCACGATCGGCAGCAGGCGGGCCACGACGAGGTACTGCTTCGACTCGTCGATGCACACGCCCGTGCGGCGCTGGAGCAGCCCGCGGAGGAAGTCGAACTGCGGGTCGGCGACCTTCATCGTGTGGGTGCCCGGGCTAACCGCCGCGGCGCTTGAGGCGGAGGGCCACCTCGACGCCCACCTGGGCCAGCGGCAGCACCGCCTCGGCCAGGCCAGCACGGACGACCTCGCCCGGCATGCCCCATACGACGCTCGAGAACTCGTCCTGTGCGATCACGCCGCCGCCCGCATCCACGATCGCCCGCGAGCCGGCCAGGCCGTCGCGGCCCATGCCCGTGAGCACGACGCCGAGCGTCCCGCCGCCCCAGATACGGGCGGCCGAGCGGAAGAGAACGTCGGCCGCGGGGCGGCAGGAGTTCTCGGGCGGGGCGTCGGTGAGCCGAACGCGCGGCGCGGCGGCGTCGCCGGCAAGTTCCAGATGCCGGCCGCCGGGAGCGAGCAGGACGTCGCCCACCGCCACCGGCATGCCGTCGGTGGCTTCGCGGACGGGAAAGCCGCAGAGTTTCGTGAGCCGCTCGGCGAGCTGGGTCGTGAAGAAGGCGGGCATGTGCTGCACGATCAGAATCGGGACCGGGGCGATCCGGCCGCATGTCGGCAGCACCTCGGCGAGTGCCGCCGGGCCGCCGGTCGAGACCGCGATCACGACCCCCTGGACGGTCTCGCGCCGCGAAGCGACCGGCGGGCGGGCGGACGCGGACCCGGCCGCTGGCTTCGCGGCCGGGTTGCCGATGCCGCCGGCACGGCCCCGGGGCACGAGGGCCTTGATCCGGGTGATCACCTCCGCGCGGATCGTGGCCGAGACGTCCGCGGGGTCGAGTCCGGCAGGCTTCGCTACGTAGTCGTTCGCCCCAGCCAGCAGGGCCTCGACGGTGGCCTTCGCGCCCCGCTCCGTGAGGCTCGAGAACATCACGACGGGCAGTTTCGGGTGCCGGCGGCGGATCTCCCGCAGGGTCGTGATGCCATCCATGACGGGCATCTCGACGTCGAGCAGGACGAGGTCGGGGACGTCGGTGGCGAGAAGGTCGAGACAGACCTGGCCGTTGACGGCCGTGCCCGCGACCTTGAGGTCCGGGTCGGTCGCGAGCGTGGCCGAGAGGATGCTGCGGATCGTGTGCGAGTCGTCGCAGAGGAGCACGCGGATGGGCCGTCTCACAGTCCCGCCCACCGTCTCCGCGTCGCAGAGTCCCAGATCGACGAGCTTCCGGGCAAGCGAAGCGGCCGTGAACGGCTTGGCGAGGTAATCGTTCACCCCCGCCGCCATAGCCTCCGCGATCCGTCCCCGGTCGTGCTCGGTGGAGATCATGAGCAGCGGCAGGTCGCGGTGGGCCGGGTCCCGGCGCAGCCGCCGCACGAGTTCCAGGCCGTCCATCACCGGCATGTGCCAGTTGACGGTCACGAGGTCGGGCCGGCCGGCGGCGGCGAGCGCCTCGAGGGCCTCGGCCCCGTTGGCCGCCTCCGCGCAGTCGAACCGCAGCTCGCGGAGCGTCCGCGCGACGATGCTCCGGCTCGGCTTCGAGTCGTCGACGACCAGTGCCCGCACGGTGAGGAACCTCCCTGTCGCGGCCGGCCCCCCGGCCGCCCGCCGTTATTTCTTGTACTCGTCGACGAGCCGCTGCAGGGCCTGGGCCATGCGGGCGAGCTCCTGGGAGGAAACCTGCGTGTTCGAGGCCCCCTCGGCCGTGCTCTGGGCCGCCTGGGCCACCTGCACGATGTTCTCCGCGATCTCGCCGGAGCCCGTCGTCGCCTCGATGATGTTGCGGCTGATCTCACTGGTCGTGACCGACTGCTCCTCGACCGCCGCCGCAATCTTGGTCTGGAGGGCGTCGATCTTTTCGATCACCGTCTCGATCTCGGCGATCGCCGCCACCGCCCGGGCCGTGTCGCCCTGCATGCCCTCGATCCGCCCGCCGATGTCCTCGGTCGCCTTGGCCGTCTCCCGAGCCAGCTCCTTGACCTCGTTGGCCACGACGGCGAAGCCCTTGCCCGCCTCGCCCGCCCGGGCCGCCTCGATCGTGGCGTTGAGGGCCAGGAGGTTGGTCTGCTCGGCGATCGTGTTGATCACCTTGACGACGGCCCCGATCTCCTGGCTCGACCGGCCGAGGGCGTCCATCGTGGCGGAGGTGGCGGTGGCCATCTCGACCGCCCGCCGGGCGGTCGCGGCGGCGTTCTGGGCGTTGCGGGCGATCTCATGGATGCTGGCCACGAGGTTGTCGATCGACCCGGAGACGGTGCGGGCGTTGCCGCTGACCTGCTCGGCCGCGGCCGAGACGAGGTTGGCCTGGGCGGTGGTCTGCTCGGCCGCGGCGCTCATCTGCTGGCTGACGCTCGTCAACTCCTCCGAGGCGCTCGCCAGCGCGTGGGTGTTGTCGACGATGCCGCCGACGAGCGCCGCCTGCCGACGGGCCTCGCGGGTGAGCCGCTGGGCGATCAGCGTGGAGACGCCGAGCACACCGAGCGTCGTCAGTCCGAAGACCATCAGTCCGAACCGCCACAGCCTGTTGACCGGCGCGAGTACCTCGGCGGAATCGATTTCCGAAACCAGGGCCCAGCGGACATCGCCCCGGCCACCAACTGGGTCGCGATGGATCGTGACGGGCCGATAGGCCGTGAGCACGGGCTGCCTGCGGTAGTCGAGCCCCGCCGTCACGCCTGCCTCACCGTCGTCGAGCGCCGTCTTCACGGCGGGCGTATCGATCGTGAACTTGGGATTGATGACCGTGCTCGCCACGCCAAGTTCCTTGGCGAACCGCGAATTGCTACGGAACAGCCGGTCCGGCCCGATGGCATACGTCTCGCCGGTCATGCCCATGCCGGTCGTCTCGCCGATGATCGAGTCGGCCCGATCGAGCGGGATCTGGAAGGCGACCACGCCCACGACCTGCCGGCCATCGTAGATCGGGGCGGCGATGAAGCCCGCCGGATCGTTGCAGGAGGGGAGATAGCGGCCGTAACTGCCGAAGGCGACGGCATCGCGGCGGCCGGCGGAAACGGCCTCTTGGAAGGCCTGGGCCAGGCTCGTGCCGGCGAGCGGACCGGTCCGCCGAGGCGTCGCGAAGTCGATCTCAGTGAACACGCTGTAGACCACCATGCCGCTGGTTGCGTCGATAAGAAAGACGTCGTACAGGCCATACCGCTCCCGCAGGCTGCGGAAGATCGGATGGAACTCGGCGTGGGCCTTCGAGTACGTCGATCCGTCATCGGCGGCATCGAGCAGGTGCTTGGACCCGATCGCGTTCTCGTTGCGGCGGATGTAGAAGTACTGCATGGTGGCCGCGGCGTCGTCGAGGGCATCGACGAGGGGCTGGGCGATGAGCGTCTCCCCGGTCCGCGTGCGGAACGCGGCGCTGAAGTCGCCGGTGTAGAAGGATCCGAGTTCGCGCCGCAGCCGGGCCATCTCCTTGTCATCGAATTTGTTGTCGGCGACGACTTGTTGCGCACCCGCCGCGAACCGTTTCAGTGCGTCGAGTGCCATCTGGTCTTCAGCGAGCACCTGCAGCTGGTGTCGCAGGTTCTCGAAGTACCGTTCGACCGCCTTGGCCGTCACGGCGTTGACCGTCTCGAGCTTGCTGAAGGCCTCTTCCCGCAGGGCTTGCGAGGCCGTGCGGTAGGTGGTCATGCCCATGAAGGCCATGGGAATCAGCGACACCG
Source organism: Planctomycetia bacterium (assembly GCA_046094745.1). Taxonomy (GTDB): domain Bacteria; phylum Planctomycetota; class Planctomycetia; order Pirellulales; family UBA1268; genus QWPN01. The sequence continues at coordinate 7,072 of JBJTHX010000133.1, read as the reverse complement.
CCAGGAGGGCCAGGAGGAGCCGATTGCCGAGAAACGAAAGCCAGCCGGCCTGCGTGCCGGTCCGGGATGGGGTCGCTGGGTTCATGCCTGTGTCACCGTGGTCCGCCATGGGGTGCTCCGTGCCTTGCAGGGGTCGTGGTGCGTGGCCGCACCAGGGATTGAATCATGCGGTCCGGATCGAGGAGATGCACGAGCCGCTCCGCGGCCGCGAACACGCCGATGACGGCCTCGTGCGAGCGGGCGGCGTCGGTGGGATGCTCGATGCGGTCGGCGGGGATGTCGATCGTGTCGAGCATCTCGTCGACGCGCAGCCCGTAACGATCGGCCTCGGCCTCGACGATGAGGTGTGTGCCCGTCCCGCGGGCGGCCGCGCGGGCGATGCCGAGGCGGCCCGCGAGGTCGATGATCGGCACGATCCGGCCCCGCAGGTGGACGAGGCCCAGCACGCCCTCGGGCGCCAGCGGCACGTGGGCCAGGTGACCCTCCCGGATGACCTCGGTGACGTGTTCGGCGTCGATCGCGAAGCAGTCGCCGCCCACGCGGAACGTGCAGGCGCGGATTGCGGCGGCCGGGGTGGAATCGGGCATGGGAGGCACGGCGGGTGGGTCAGGCGGAGTGGCCGAGGCTGGTGGCGGTGCCGAGATCGAGCACCTCGGTCGCCAATCCGCCGAGGGCGAGCGAGCCTGCGATGCCGGCGGCGGCGAGGTCGGGCTGGAGATCCGACTCGGCGGTGACGACATCGAGGATGCCGCCCACCGCGAGGCCGAGGCGGCTTTGCCGGTCGTCGAGCACCACGAGCTGCACCCGCTCGCCGGGGCTCTTCGGACCGCCGCCGAGGAGTGCGTCGGCGTCCACCACCGGCGTGAAGGCGTCGCCACGGCGGACGACCAGCCGGGCGCCCAGGGATTCGAGGTCGGCGGCCGCGTACTGTTCCAACCGCACCACGTGCGCCAGCGGCACGGCGATCCGCCGCCCCGCCCGCGTCGTGCAGACGAGGTAGCGATCGCTGCGGCCGCCCTCCACGGGTGCCAGGGCCGACGGAGCATCGGCGTCCCGGTCGATCGCGGGCAACGAGGCGGCCTTGAGGATGCCTCGCAGGTCGAGGATGAGCACCACGCCGCCGTCACCGAGGACGGTGGCGCCCGAGTAGAGCCCGAGCTGGGCGAGCAGCCCGCCGATCGGCTTCACGACGACGGTCGACAGGCTCACGGCCTCGAGCAGGTCACGGCAGCCCGCACCGCCGGCCTGCATGCCGTCCACGACGAGCCCGAACTCGTGGTCGTCGACCCGGACGAGCACCACGGTGCCCTGGTCGCGGCAGGCCGTCTCGGCCCGCAGGCCGAGGAAGCGGTCGAGAAACACGACCGGCACGAGTCGGCCGCGGACCCGCATCAAGGGCGACTCAGCCAATCCCTCGATCCGCGGGCCTGCGCGGTCGGGTCGCAGCGGCACGAGTTCGCTGACCGCCGTCTGTGGGATCGCGAACCGCTCGCCGCCGCAGCGGAAGACGAGCGCGGGGATGATGGCCAGCGTCAGTGGCACCCGGACGCGGACCGTGGTGCCCTCGCCGGCACGGCTCTGGATGTCGACCGTCCCGCCGATGGCCTCGATGTTCGTCTTCACGACGTCCATGCCGACGCCGCGGCCCGACACGCTCGTCACCTGCTTCGCGGTCGAGAAGCCGGGCTCGAAGATGAACTGCAGGACCCGGTCGTCGGGGAGCGTGGCGGCGGTGGCCGCGTCGATCAGGCCGCGGGCCACGGCCTTCTCCCGCACCGCCTCGACCGCGATCCCACCACCGTCGTCGGAAACCTCGATCGTCACCTGCCCGCTCTCGTTGAAGGCCCGCAGCGTCAGCCGGCCCGCCCGCGGTTTGCCCTTGGCCGCCCGGACGTCGGGCGGCTCGATGCCGTGGTCGACCGCGTTACGGATCAGGTGGGTCAGAGGGTCGCGAATGCTCTCCACGAGGGTGCGATCGAGCTCCGTGTCGGCGCCGTCGACGAGGAGCTGCACATCCTTGCCGCAGGCCACGGCGAGGTCGCGGACGGTCCGCGGGAACTTGCTGAACACGTGCTCGATCGGCTGCATCCGCGTCTTGACCGCCGCCTCCTGCAGGGCGCCGGTCACCGCGTTGATGCGCTGGGAGACCGCCTGCACCGCGGGGTTGTCGGAATCGATGCTCCGGAGCTGATTGCGGGCCAGCACAAGTTCGCCGACGAGGTCGAGGATCGAGGCCAACAAACCCACGTCGACGCGGACGGTCGACTCGGCGACCGGGGCGGTCGCGGCCTCGGTGGCGAGGGATGCGGCCGGGGCGAGAGTGGGCGCGGGCGCCGCGGCCGGCGGCGGGTTCACGGGGGTGGCAGCCGGGGTGGAACTCACGGGCCGCGAGGACGAGGCAGCCTCCTCGGCCGCGACGGCGGCGAGCGTGCGGGAGAGTTCGCGATAATCATGATCCCCCTCGCCGCCGGTCTCCTCGATCGACCGCAGGATCGAACGCACGGCGTCGACCATCGAGTACAGCGAACCGGCAACACGGTCGTCGAGCGAGAGCTTGCCGTCGCGGAGCTTGCCGAGGAGGTGCTCACCGCTGTGGGCGAGGGCCCCGAGCTTCGAGAAGCCGAAGAAGCCGCTGTTGCCCTTGATCGTGTGGACGGCGCGGAAGATGCTCGCCACGCGTTGGGCGTCGTTCGGCCGTTCCTCCAGCGCGATCAGGTCGCGGTCGAGCTGGTCGAGGTTCTCACTCGACTCGACGAGAAACTCATCGATGAACTCGCGGTTGTCGGTCATCCCCGTGGCGGCCTGGAGGGCCGGAACCTTGTCGCCTGGAATGAAGGCGCGGGCTGCGGCAATTTTGCCGTCCGGCCGTCGTCGTCAAGCATACACCGCCAAAAGTGCAGCTGCGGCTTTCACGGACGGAGTAACCGTCACGACCGAACGGGTGCGGCGATCGCCTCGGCCCTTTGGGCGTCGAGGAGCGGCCACAAATCGTCGATCGACCCCTTGAAGATATCGCCGATGAGGATGTCGGTGAGCAGCGGCTTGCGGTCGGGATTGTCACGGACGAAGCGGCCGAAGTTCAGGCCATCGTAGAAGGCGCAGACGAGCTTTCGCATCCGGTCCAGGCCCGCCACGTAGTCGGGGCCCCAGCAGCCGAGCCGCGTGGCCGAGGGGTCGTCGGCGTCGAGCGCGGCCACGATCGCGTCGGCGGCCAGGGATCCGCTCTTGAGGGCCAGGAGCAGCCCCGATGAATAGAGCGGGTCCAAGAATCCAAAGGCATCGCCGACGAGCACCCAGCCGTCGCCGGCCACCTGCCGAGACCGGTAGGAATACTCCTTGGCGATGCGAAACGGTCCCGCCCGCTCGGCCCCGGCGATCCGCGGCTGCACGCCCGGGCAGCGGGCCACCTCCTCGAAGAAGATCGTTTCGGCATCTTTGCCGGGCCGCTCCTTGAACAGGTAGTCGAACGGCGCGACCACGCCGACGCTGACGACGTCGTTCTCGAGCGGGATGTACCAGAACCAGCCCCTCTTGCCCGCCGTCTGCATGACGAGCGTGGCGCCGGCGTCGCGGCCCGCGTCGCGGACGGCGCCCTTCCAGTAGGTCCAGATCGCCGCTTTCTTGAGCACCGGATCCCACTCGCGCAGCCCGAGCCGGTCCTGGATCAGGCAGCTCTGTCCAGCCGCGTCGACCACGACGCGGGAATGGATCGTGCTCCCCACGCCCTGCTCGTCGACGGCGCGGACGCCCACGGCGCGGTCGCCCTCGAAGAGCACGTCCAGAACGCGAACGCCCTCCCGGACTTCCGCGCCGTGCTCGCGGGCGTTGTCGAGCATCAGCGTGTCGAACTCCGCCCGGTTGACCTGCCAGGTGCGGGAACTCTCGTGGGGCTTGTAATCGGCGAAGTAGAAGGGTTCGGAAAGCCGCCCCTGCTCCGTGACGAACTGCACACTGTGCTTCTCGACGAACCGGCTCTGGCGGAGCTTGGGCAGCATCCCCAGGCGGTCGAGCACCCAGAAGGTCTCGGGGATCAGCGATTCGCCGATGTGGTAGCGGGGAAACCGCTCCCGCTCCAGCACGAGCACCCGCCGACCCTGGCGGGCGACGAGCGACGCGGCGGTGGCCCCCGCGGGGCCACCGCCGATGACGACGACGTCGGGATCGGCGGCCCGGATCATGGTTTTCTCCGGCGAAATCCTAGGCCGGTCGGCCTCGCCGGCCAGCCGGAACCGTCAGGACTCGAACTTCTGCAGGGCCTCGATCGCGGCCAGGGCCCGCGCGGTGCCCCCGAAGTGGCTGACGAGCTTCCGGGCGGCCAGCAGGTCGTCGAGCGAGATCGCGCCGCCGCGGCCCGCCCCAGCGACGCCCTTGCGGCCGCGGGCCGGCCGGAGGCCCATCCGCTTGAGCACCATGCTGACCTGTGGCGACGACACGGTGACGCCCTGCTTCTTGAGGGCGGCGATGATGACCACCGGCCGGGGCTTCTCGCCCCTCTGCTGCATGGCCTTGGCCTGCTTGCGGATCTCCTCGGACTTGTTGACGCCCTTGACGTCCTTCTTTTCGACCATGGAATCGTGCGCTCCTGGAAAGTTCGGTAACATGGGTCCCGCGTGATGTAACCATACATTCACGACGGGATAAAACAAGGACGCGGGCAAAAATGGCCGGTTCCCCTCGCGTGGAGGATGACAGCAGCGTGCGTTTCACGGCGACGGACGTGGCCATGATGCGGCGGGCGCTGTCGCTCGCCCGCCGGGGGGAGGGACTGGTCGAGCCCAATCCCCAGGTCGGAGCCGTGGTGGTGAAGGCCGACGGTACGAGCGTCGGCGAAGGCTGGCACGCCGCCTTCGGCGGTCCGCACGCCGAGGTGGCCGCGCTCGCCGCGAGCGGTGGGGCCGCCCGCGGAGCCACGCTGTTCGTCACGCTCGAGCCCTGTTGCCACCACGGCAAGACGCCCCCGTGCACTGCGGCGATCATCGCCGCCGGCATCGGCCGTGTGGTGGTCGCGGCTGGCGATCCGTTTCCGCAGGTCGCGGGCGGCGGCCTGGCGGCGCTACGGGCCGCCGGGATCACGGTCGATACGGGCTTGCTCGAGGCGGAGGCCGAGCGCCTGACCGCACCATTCCGCAAGCTCGTCACCACGAGCAGGCCCTGGGTGATCGCGAAGTGGGCGATGAGCCTCGACGGCCGGCTGGCCACGCCGCCCGGCGGCGGCCGGTGGATCAGCGGCCCAGAGTCGCGGGCGATCGTGCACGCCCTGCGGGGGCGTGTCGATGCGATCGCCATCGGCATCGGCACGGCGCTGGACGACGATCCGTCACTCACCGCCCGGCCCCGCGGCGCGCGGCAGCCGGTGCGGATCGTGCTCGACTCGACGGCGCGGCTGCCGCTCGGGTCGCGGCTGGTCCGCACCGCGAGGGAGACGCCCGTGCTGGTCGCGACCGGCCCCGCGGCGCCGGAGGACCGCGTCGCCGGTCTCCGGGCGGCGGGCTGCGAGGTCTGGCGCAGTGCGGCGATCGGGCCCGGCGAGCGCCTGGGCGAGCTGCTTGCGGAACTGGGCCGCCGCCGGGTCACGAATCTCGTCGTCGAGGGCGGGGCGGGCGTGCTGCGGACGCTGTTTGAGGCTGGCGCCGCCGACGAGCTCCAGGCGTTCGTCGCCCCGCGAGTCTTCGGCGGCGATCCCAAGACCACCGCCAGGCTGGAGACGATCCCGCCGGCGGACTTCGAGGAGATCGCCCTGCCGGGCGGAGACCTGCTCCTGCGGGGCATCGTTCGCGACGGGATGCCTACTTCCGCGGCGGCATGTCGCGGATGACGTTCCGCCAGTGCGTCACGGTCGCTTCCTCGGTCGTCGTCGTCTCGGCCACGGCCGCCCGCAGGCACTTGGCCGCTTCGAGAGCCACCGCGATGTGCGCGAGGGCCTCCTTCGCTTCCGGTGTCTCGTCCTCCGCGGTGAGCGGCTCATCGGCGTCCACCACGCCGTCCCGCTGCTGGACGCAGCCGTAGCGGGTGAGATACACGATCCACGGCTTGAGGGCATCCACCAGGCCCGCGAAGTCGAGCGTCGCCGCACCGGCAAGCGGTTCCTGGAACGTGGACAGTTGCGAACCGGTCTCCAGCCGCGCCCCGGCGAGCAGCCGCCCGGCCTGCTTCGGCGCGAGCGAAAACACGGCCGTCTCGGCGCCGACGCCGATCGCGGGCCGGAACTGCTCGTCGAACCCGCTCTTCGCCAGCGGGAACGACCAGACCGATCCCGCCTCGACCTTCGCCTTCTCGGGCCCCGGCACCCGGTAGCCCTCGGGAACGCCGTCGGCCTCCATTTCCCGCAGGGCGACGACGAGTTCATCGGAGAGCGCGAACAGGTCACTCAGCCCCTCGCGAAACAGCTTCGGATCGTCCAAGGGCAGCACGATCGCCGGCTCGATGATCGGCAGCGGATCGGCCGAGGCGGGCAGTTCGGCCTGGATGCGTTCGGTCTTGCCCTTCGCGTCGAGCACGAGACCCACCTGCCCGTCGGCCAGGGACGGCACGAGCTTCTTGCGCACCACGTCGAGAAGCTTGGTTCCCAGCGGGGCGACGTGCTCGTCGAAGGCCTCGACCGTGCCGCGGTCGTCCGCGTCGATCGCGGACAGGCCGTGCTTCTTGAACAAGGACCATCCGCCCGCGGCGAGCGCGGCAAGCTCGTCCAGCAAGGCCGGGTCCGATTTCATTCGCGAGACGACGGCGGCCAGCGGCGCGCCACCCACGTGCTCCAGCAGGTCGAGCCGCCGCGACCCATCCCACGGCTGGTTCCGCGTCCAGTCCCAGGCATAGCCCTCGTATCCCTGTTCGGAGAGGAAGGAGAAGGCCATCCACGGCCCGGGAATCGGCAGCCGCTTGGTGAACGTCCGGCCCGCGGTGTCGACGAACTTCCGGATGTCGGCCGCCATCGCGGCAGGCACGTCGCCCTGCTCCGCCACCTGGTCGATCATCCGCGCCAGCGAGTCGACCTGGCCGACCGGGTTGCCGAGGCCGGCCGTTCGAGCCGCTGCTCGCCCAGAAGGACAAGCCGCTCACCGGCATCTCCTACGTC